>JAHDCE010000367.1 GCA_020630045.1 Saprospiraceae bacterium
GTCCGTACCTTCGCAATGGTAGATACGAACTCTAACCCTAACTTGGTGGATTTCGCTATTCCTGCAAATGATGATGCATCTAAATCAATCCAAATTATCATGGATTACCTTTCTGCATCCATCAAAGAAGGACTTGACGAACGTCAAAAGTCCAAGGACGCTAGCCCAGCCGCTAAGTAATACATCGAAATCTTTGATCTAAGGGCAATGGTTCGGTGTTTTCCGGATCATTGCCTTTTGAGAATTAATCATTTTAAAATCATAAAATTCCCATGGAAGTTAAAATCTCCGCCGCTGATGTGAAAAAACTCCGTGACATGACCGGAGCCGGAATGATGGACTGCAAAAAAGCCCTTAAAGAATCTGGGGGTGACTTTGACGGTGCTATCGAATTCCTTCGCAAAAAAGGACAAAAATTGTCCGTTAAACGTCAAGACCGAGAAGCCAAAGAAGGTGTTGTAATCGCTGTCGTTAGTGATGACAAAACCAAAGGTGTGGTCGTTCGATTAAGCTGTGAAACTGACTTCGTTGCTAAAAACGAAGATTTCATCAATCTTGGTAAAAGCATTGCCAGTCACGCTTTAGCGGAATTCAAAGATACCAAAGACGAATTATTGGCCACTCAATTCGAAGGCATCACTCTCTCTGATAAAATTATCGAGCAGGTGGGTGTAATCGGTGAAAAAGTCGAAGTCGCTTCTTACGAAAAATTAGAAGCCGCTATGGTCGTCCCTTATATCCACATGGGATACCGTGCCGGTGTTATCGTTGGATTGAATAAAGCCGACGCTTCTTTCGAAACTGCCGGAAAAGATGTAGCTATGCAAGTAGCTGCCATGAAGCCTATCGCTTTGGACAAAGACTCTGTTGACGATGCTGTCGTTCAGAAAGAAATCGAAATCGGAAAAGACTTGGCAATCAATGAAGGAAAGCCGGCCGCTATGGCTGAAAAAATCGCTATTGGGCGATTGAACAAATTCTTCAAAGAAAATACCTTGTTGAACCAAATGTTCGTTAAGAACAACAAGCAAACCATCGCTGCTTACTTGAAAAGCGTTGATGGTGATTTGACCGCAACAGGATTCAAGCATGTGATGCTCGGATAATTCCGATAAAAAATGATAGAGCGGAACCATTCGGTTCCGCTCTTTTTTTGCCCTTACGGGAAATTTGATTTTGTATTGTTCCAAGGCACGAGAAACGCCTCCTAGCAGCGCTAGGCAAGGCTTTTCGGAACGCAGGATCAAGGCAAAAGACAATTTTGCAGTCATGCAAGCTATTTTAAACAAGTTCATTGTTTAACTTTGCCCAAACATAAGTAGAGATGGAAAAATTGAAGTATAAACGAGTACTCCTCAAACTAAGCGGAGAATCCTTAATGGGAGACCAGGAGTTCGGAATAGAACCGGTGATGCTTAAACATTATGCCGGACAGATTAAAGAGCTTGTCAATAGAGGGGTTGAAGTAGCAGTCGTCATCGGTGGAGGCAATATCTTCCGAGGGCTTCAAGCAAAAGAAACTGGTATCGAACGAGTCCAAGGAGATTACATGGGAATGCTAGCTACGGTAATCAACGGAATGGCCTTACAAAGCGCCTTAGAATCGAAAGGTGTTTATACCCGTTTGATAACAGCGATAAAAATGGAACAAATCGCCGAGCCTTATATCCGTCGACGGGCAATCCGCCATTTGGAAAAAGGTCGTGTAGTCATTTTTTCCGCAGGAACAGGAAGTCCTTATTTTACGACTGATTCTGCCGCCGCCCTTCGTGCCAACGAAATACAAGCGGATGTTATCCTTAAAGGAACTCGGGTGGATGGCGTGTATTCCGCCGATCCGGAAAAATACCCGGACGCGACCAAATTCGATACCATTACCTTTGCTAAGGTACTGGAGATGAACCTGAAAGTTATGGATAAAACAGCTTTCACCTTGTGTCAAGAGAACGATTTGCCGATCATCGTGTTTGATATCAACAGAAAGGAGAATCTACTTCGTATCATCGAAGGAGAGGCAGTAGGTACTCTAGTAGAAGGGTGACGGAAAGTTTGTTGAGCTGTGTTTAAACTTATACGGCTCCAAAGACCTAATATTTCGTCCGTCATTCCTAAATTTGTAAACGAAACCACTCAAACTTTTTGAACCATGCAAGAAGAATTGGACTTATACATCGAAACCGGAAAAGAATCTATGGGAGATGCACTGGAACGCCTAGGTCGTGAATTGACCAAAGTGCGTACAGGAAAAGCCAGCCCGTCGATCTTTAGTGGGGTATCCGCAGATTACTATGGAGTAAAAACGCCCATCAGCCAAATGGCGAATATTACTACAGCTGATGCTAGGACCTTGATGATTACTCCTTGGGACAAAAACGCATTGGCTCCTATCGAAACGGCTATCATCAATAGCAATCTTGGGTTGAATCCTCAAAATGATGGAGAAATCATCCGTATTAATATTCCCATCCTGACAGAAGAAAGAAGGAAGGAAATGGTGAAGCGAGTTCGTGCTTTATCCGAAGATGCGAAGGTGAGTATCAGAAACGCACGTCGTGAAATGATGGACGCCGTCAAGAAAGCGGTTAAGGATGGCTACCCGGAAGATGCCGGCAAAGACATGGAACAAGAAGTTCAGAACTTGACCAATGAGTACACCGGCAGAGCCGATAAAGCAGCCGATGAGAAGGAAAAAGATATCATGACCGTATGATACGCCTCTTTATCAAATAATAATTCCCTTTTGGGAAATAGCCATTACCGCAATACTTCGGCAATGGCTATTTTCATTCACTCCATATCAAAACCATATATATCATGTATCCGGATTTATCCTATTTTTTTCACGATGTTATCGGAACGGATTATGATAATTTCTTCGCTATTTTCAAAACCTTCGGGATGTTCCTGGCCCTGTCGTTTGCAGCGGCCGGATATGTCGTTTATTTAGAATTGAAAAGACGACAAAAGCCCGGCGGTTCCCTAGAAAAAATATTTTCCGAAAGGGAAATCCTACAAGGAGAAAAAGCGGATTGGAAACCAGCCCTGTCCGGAGGGATTTTAGGCTTTCTCCTTGGATTTAAGGTACTCCATATCTACAATAATTTCGAAGCCTTCAAAACCGATCCGGTTAAAATATTACTATCTTTTGACGGTAATCTTGTAGCAGGGATTATCGGTGCCGTTTTAATGGGCGGATACTATTATTGGGATAAGAAAAGACAAGAACTCCCCAAGCCGATAAAGGTCAAAGAAATTACACGCCCCTCCGATCGAGTGTTTGATATTCTAGTCGTCGCAGCGGTAACCGGTATCCTAGGAGCCAAGATTTTCGCATTATTCGAAAACCTATCCGAAATCGGATCGGCCAAGGAGTTGTTGGATCAATTGGTATCAGGAAGCGGCCTAGCAGTAATGGGAGGACTGATAGGAGGAGCCATCGGTGTATTGATATACATTCGCAGAGTAGGTATTCCTCCGATAGAAATGATGGACGCCGCCGGCCCGGCCATTATGGTTGCTATTGGAATCGGGCGCCTAGGATGCCACTTTTCAGGAGATGGTGACTGGGGCATCGTAGCCGCCGCTCAACCCGACTGGTGGTTTATGCCCGATTGGCTATGGGCTTACGATTATCCACGCAATGTCAGCGAAGGATATCATGCCGGTAAATTCTTCGGAGAAGAAGTGGACTGTGGTGGATGTAAATACCACTGGAAACTCATGCAAAAAGTATATCCGACATCGGTATATGAATTTTTCATGGCTTCGGGATTCTTTGGTATCCTTTGGGCGTTAAGGAAAAAGTTAACCGTTCCCGGAATGTTGTTTTTCGTTTTCATGATATTCTACGCCATTCACCGTTGGAGCATCGAAAAAATTCGTGTCAACGACAAATTCATGTGGGACATGACCCAGGCGGAGGTATTGTCCGTTGCATTTTTCATTATCGGTATCCTAGGAGTCGGATACCTGTTTCTAAGAAAAAAATAATACCATCCAATCGGTTAAAACAGATATCAGAAAATTATCCCTTCCGGAAATGGTAGAGTATTTCCAAGGAATAGGGGAAGCGAAATTCAGGGCTAAACAAGTGTACGAGTGGCTCTGGAATAAAAGTGCCGTCTCCTTTTCGGAAATGACCAACCTTTCCAAAAAATTAAGGGAACACCTGGAGAATCATTTTGTCATCCTCGCTATTCAAGAAGACAAAGTGCAAAGGAGTTCCGATGGAACCATCAAATCCCGATATAAATTACATGACGGCCACCTGATAGAATCCGTCCTCATACCCGTTCCCGGAGATGATAGGTATACGGTGTGTGTATCGTCACAAGTAGGATGTAGCTTGACTTGTTCCTTCTGTGCGACAGGCAAGATGAAACGCATTCGGAATCTAGACGCCGGAGAGATTTATGACCAAGTCGTTATGGTCAATAAACAGTCTTTGGAAACCTTCGGAAAGCCATTGACCAATATTGTATATATGGGAATGGGAGAGCCTTTGCTCGCTTATCGCAATGTGATGGAAAGCGTACGCCTCATCACTTCTCCCCAAGGACTGGGTATGTCTCCCAAACGGATAACCGTTAGCACGGCGGGAATCGCCAAAATGATTAAAAAACTCGCTGATGATGGAGTCAAATTCAATCTGGCATTGTCCCTACATGCCGCTGATGACGACAAGCGGAATGAAATCATGCCCATCAACGAGCAAAACAACTTGGAAGTATTGGCGGAAGCCTTACAATATTTTTACCAAAACACCCGCAATCGAATCACCTTCGAATACATCGCCTTCCAAGGATTCAATGACAATATCGAAGATGCGGAAAATTTGGTCAAACTGTGTCGCAAAGTCCCTTGTCGCGTCAACATCATCGAATATAATCCCGTAGAAGGTGTGGAACTCACCAAGTCCGACGAGCAACGCACCAATCGTTTCGCCGCTTATCTCAATGATAATGGCGTTAATGTGACCGTTCGTCGTTCCAGAGGAAAAGACA
>JAHDCE010000368.1 GCA_020630045.1 Saprospiraceae bacterium
AGTCAAAAAATTGCAAACCACTTAATTTCGAGTATATTCCCCTTAAACGTAGCTATGGCTATGCTTTGCGGCGAATGCCTTGTTGATTCCCAAAATAACGATTCGTCTTTCATATAAAAAAAATCGTGATAACATCTATTTTCTAAAAGAAAAATATGTTCAAATTTCGACATTTCATATTGATACCCCTTATTTGTTGGATATCATCGACCGTTTCCGGTCAGGTATCGGAAGATTCGTTGTATGTCATGTTTGGAGAAGCGGGGCGTCATTTGGAACTTGAAAATCGCGATAAGGCGGAGGAGTTATTGAAAGAAATCGGAACGATAGCGGAGCGTCAAGGCATGAATGTATTGCATTTATATGCATTATTGTATCGTTCGTTGAATTACAAAGATGCCGGTGACTATAAACGCATGGCGACCTTATTGCGTGAAGCGCGGATGGCAAGTGGAAGATATGAAATCGCCAAGGACAATCCGGTGCTTTTTGACTTCAATTTTTTGACGGGCTTATCGCAATATGAACAAGCGGATTATGAGTCGGCATTGTTTTATTATCGAGCAGCATTAGATGCTTATTTACAGGATTCTGTCAGGGGTTCATATTTCATTGAAGACGTTTATAATAATATTGGTTTGTGCTTTTTCAAAATCGGTGATTATGAAAAAGCATTTGAATATTATTCCAAATCTATCCGGGAAAATCGATTGTCCAAAAGAAAAATCAACGACGCTGTGGAGGCCCAGCGGTTAAAAAATATGGCGGATGCTTGTCAAGGTGTCGGGAGGTTCGATCAAGCAGGTAAATTATTCCGCAATAGCGGAATCATATTAAAAGATTTGCCGGAAGGCGAAAAAAAGAAAAAACAAACGGCGAATTACTACGACGACTTAGCGGAATATTATATTGAAGTGGAGCAATATGACAGCGCCCATTTCGTATTGGAATATGTATTGGCCAATACTTCCGATACTTTATTATTAATTAATTATTATCAAAATAAAGGCCGGGCATTTATCGGAAAACAACAATACGAAAAGGCTGACGAGGAATTGGAAAAAGCTTTCGGACTTTGTAGGGGTTATTTCACCGGTAAACATGATGAGTTGGGCGAAACACATTATTATGCCGGCGTATCCGCTCGACGGGCAGACAAGCTGTCCGTTTCCTTGGAACACTTCCAAGCGGCCATCATCGCTTCATCGGTCGGTTTTGATAATGAATCGCCGGAGCAACATCCTGCGGAAAGTCAAATTCGTCCAAGAGAAGTATTGTTGAATAGTTTTTTGGCGAAAGCCGAAGTGTTTTCTGATTTGGGAAATTACACCGCTTCCTTATCGACATACAAAAGAGTCCAGGATTTTATTCGTTTGCTATTGTCCCGCCATGTATTGAATGACGAGTCGCGATTTTATTGGATGCGTAGGAGTAAATCCATTTATGAAGCTGCTATTCAAACCGCGTTACTAGCGGGGGACAAGGAGCAGGCATTTCTTTTTTCGCAAAGTAGTCATGGGTTTTTATTGTGGCAAGATTTTATGAAAGAAGAATCGATGAGAGCGTCGGTATTGCCGAAGGTTTTTATCCAAGAAGAGAAGAACATAAAATTGGATTTGAATCACCGTAGACATTCCATGTTTTTGGCGGTCGAAGAGGGCGATAAAAAACGGGTTTCGAAGTTGGAGGAAGAAATATTCGAATTGGAATATGACCTGGAACAATTGAACAAGAAAATGGAGGAAAACCATCCAACTGTTTTCGCTCTCAAATATGAAGATGGCAGGATGCCCGGCGTGCAGGCGATCAAAGATGAAATTTTGGATGGAAAGTCTGCATTGGTCGAATATTTTCTAGGAGAAGATATGCTTTATATTTTTTTATTGACGCATGATGATATCCAAGTGTTTCAGCAGTCCATCTCTACTGACTTTATTGATGATATCATGGATTTTCAGCAGTGTGTCAGTCGGGTCCGTCCGGATGATTATCCGGTTTTTACGAGGACAGCAGTCAGTTTGTATCAGACCTTGTTTTCTGATGTGGAAAAGGTATTGGATGTCGGAGGTTTCAACCGTGTTTTAATTATTCCGGATGAGGAAATCCACTTGGTTCCTTTTTCCGCCCTAATAGCTAATGTGCCGCAAAATGCAATCAATACGATGCGGTATGATTTATTGCCGTTTTTGGTTTATAAATATGATTTATCCTATAATTATTCAAGTACGTTATATACGATTAGTAACGACCGGAAGGGGAGGGATGAATTGGTGAGTTTCGCACCGTCCTTCGAGCAAAACGCTTCGGGAGAATCACTGGATTCTTTGCTGTTTAATATGGATGAAGTATTGGTCATTCAAGAGATAGTAGGGGGGCGGGTGCGCTTGGATACGAGTGCGACAACCGGGAGGTTTAAAGATGATATTCAAAAATACAGAATCGCGCATTTGGCGAGTCATGCCGAATGCAATGATACGATGCCGGGCGTAAGTAAAATATATTTTTCAGATGGTGCCGTCAATGCGGGGGAGATTTACAGCTTGCCCAGTAGTTTGGATTTGGCAGTGTTGAGCGCATGCGAAACCGGTCGAGGAAAAATTAGGAAAGGGGAGGGTGTCATCAGTTTGGCGAGGGCTTTTATGTCTTCCGGTTGTTCGAGTATCGTAACGAGTTTGTGGAAGGTAAAAGACAAACAAACCTCCAAAATCATGAAGGATTTTTATATCCAATTGAGTCAATCCGCTTCAAAAGACAAGTCGCTGAATGAAGCCCAACGGCAATATTTGAAAACCAGTGTTTCAAGTTCGTATTATCATCCGTATTACTGGGCTGCATTTATTCAAATCGGAAATCGAGAACCTGTATTTAAACAAGGGTATGGAAGCGGGCAGCGAATTTTATTATTGGTTTTAGGAGTGG
The DNA here is from genome assembly GCA_020630045.1 of Saprospiraceae bacterium. Lineage (GTDB taxonomy): Bacteria > Bacteroidota > Bacteroidia > Chitinophagales > Saprospiraceae > JAHDCE01. Next base: position 2,920 of record JAHDCE010000368.1, read on the forward strand.
GAGTAATATTGCTATTATTATATGTTTTTCTTAGGAATATACTCGAAATTAAGTGGTTTGCAATTTTTTGACAAAGTCATTTTTTCCTTTCGCTTCTTTGAAAATGCTCAGCATAGCTACGGCTATGCCTGCGCTTTTCAAATCGCCAAAGAAAAAAATGACTTTGTCAAATTTCTTCCACTCCACTTAATTTCGAGTATAAAAAATAGTTGTTTTCAAAAAAACGAGGTGCAAGTTGGTGATGTGTTCAAAATGAAGTGAAATAATTGTTCTTTTATTACCTTATATTTTTCATCTTTTCCGTTGATAAGTTAGAAATGAAAAGGAGATGAAATTGTCATTTCTTAATTCAATAAAAAAATCCTTCTGATGGCAGTCAGAAGGATTTAATATGACCTTGCTATAGAAGGTCATTTAGAATCATTTATCTAAAACAAATATAAGTCTATAGCGCTTGTGTTGCAAATTTTTTCATCATGAAAAAAACAATTTATTTCTTTACATTTATTTTTGTATGTCTTTTAGGCAGTTTTTCATTATCGGCTCAGACGGGGCAGTATAATTTACATGCCGTAACGGACTGTTCTGATGTGGATGCCGGCGAGTTTGCAGTTAAGTTTTATTTGCAAGCGACCGCTACATCCGGAGATTTCAACGCCTCGGAAATAAACATCCGGTTTTCATTTACAAGGGACATAATTGCCAATCCCGTCGCTGATGCTACCGGTGGATTAGAAGAAGGGGCTTATGTGGATTTGAATAACGGGGGAGAGGTATCCTGGTATGGCCCTCAAACCGTTACCGGATCTGCGGACACTATTGTTTCCTACAATTTGGAATTGCAATATGGTGATGGCGTTTTGTTGAGTAACGATTATTGGACTTATGTCGGACAGGTAAAATTCGACTTGTTGGACGATCCCGGAAAAACATTCATTAAGATTCATGACCACAGTGTATTTCCTTCGACATTCATCGGAGAAAAATACAATAATGCCCTGTACGAAGCAGAGGAAGGCCAGTATTTCGTCACTTATTCTCCGGAGTGTCCATGTAATGAACCGACCGGAGTGGTGGTTACGAATGTCAAACCCATGTCAGCGATGGCTTCTTGGGATTTTAACGCTTCCGCCACGCATTATGAAATTACACATGGCTACTATTCCGGAGGCACTTATCACTGGAATTACTATACGGCAAATGGTGATGAGACCAGTTTCGATTTGACTGGATTGGTGCCGGGAACTCAAAATGTATTTGTATTGAATAAATTTTGCGGAAGTGCTTATGCTGGAAATGATTTCTATGTATTCTGGACGCCGGCCGCTATCGGAGGAGGCAGTTCGATCAATAGACTTGGCGGAGAAGATGCTCCTTTCGAAAACAATCCTACGTTGGTATTCCCTAACCCTGCAAAAGATATGGTAACCGTCGCCGGGCTTCGGGACAATGATGAGCATATTCAAATCATGGACTTGAGCGGAAGGGTTATCCGTGAAATTCCGGTCACCGGTTCAGGTGAGCAAATCAACGTTTCTGATTTGACGACCGGTCTGTACGGTATTCGTATTGTTTCAACAGATGGAAAGGTAAGGACTGAAAAATTGATGAAGCAGTAATAGACCCTTCGCAAGTAAAAAACAACACCCTCTATATTGCCGACCGCTCCCGAAGTTTTGGGAGCGGTTTTTTTGTATATTTATATCCTAGAATTCTTCATGTTCTAAACGCCAATGCCCATGTATCCCTTCCTGAAACATTACCTACTCCTTATTTCAATATTACTTTTTTCAAAATTGGAGGCCCAAACATGGGAAGCCTCCGGAGGAATGTCGATTCAATCTTTCTATCAACCTCAGTCCAAAGAGACTCGTGGCGTATATGAATATGAACCGGGATTCGGAGTTGTGTTCCGAATCGGTAGGCATCGTATTCCGGTTGGCAAATAGACTTTCGGATTTGAATTGGGATATGATATGTATGGTGGTGGAATTAACGCATCAATATCATCTCCGGGTGGGTCTTCAAATACGGATGCGCATATTCGTAAACATATATTT
>JAHDCE010000369.1 GCA_020630045.1 Saprospiraceae bacterium
CGCTTCGCATCCTCACCATGATAGCTAAGGCTATCAGGTTCCGGGCGCTCATTGATTCATGACAAAATCTTGTTCCCAATTCTTTGACTTATTGCACAATGTACTTAACTTAAACTTTCGGATATGAACCCGTCCAAAATATTCACTAGCGCCTTACTCGTTTTGTTTGCTTGTATTCTTGTTTTTTCTTCCTGTGAAGAAACCTATTCCGACCCGGTTATGATAGAACAAGGATATGATTATGCTCCCCTAGAAGTGGGAAAATTTATGGAGTATCGATCGGATTCTATAAAATACTTCTTCGACGGTGCCATTCCGGTTACAAGTGAAACCACTACTTATGTCAGGGAAATTCTCGTTGACATGGTAACTGATATTGCAGGAGACACTACTTATGTTATTGAACGCTTTGAAAAAAAGGCCCTTTCCGCCGAATGGAATATCAAAGACATCTGGTCTATCACCAAAACCACTTCTACCTTGGAGAAGACCGAAGAAAACATCAGGTTGGTCAAAATGATTTTCCCGTTAAGGGAAGGAGCCAATTTCGATCCTACACGGCATGTCCCTGAGAATGTCATTATAACAGTTGAAGGAGAAACGATGGAGGCTTTCAAAGGTTGGGACGGTGAAATACTAGGCGTTGGTGTCGACACGGTCGAAGTCAATGGGTTTTCATTTGACGACACCGCCATTATTTCATATGCAGATGAAGAAAACCTAGTAGAGAAAAGATTCGCTCAAGAAATTTACGCAAGGAATATCGGTATGGTTTACCGCGAAGAGTGGATTCTTGAAACACAAAATCTAACCGAAGAACTTCCTTGGGAAAACAAGGCGGATGAAGGTTATATTCTCAAACAATATATCATCGATTGGAATTGAAGTTCGTCACCAATTGTTCTCAACAAAACAAGGGCTGCCCGGAATTCCGGGCAGCCCTTGTTTTGTAAACGTATTTGAATTTATGAAGCTTGGAAAATACTTTTTACCGCATGTTCCAAATCATTTAACCTTATACTTCCTATAAAGTAGGTTCTTCCGGCCTTCGTTTTCAGTTCTACTCCATTTCTTCCGCTCAAAGTATAACGTTGGCCATAACCATAAGAAATATTATCACCATTCCATTGAGCCAATTCAGGAGTTTTTACAATCCTACAACTTTCTACGTCTCTCCAATAAATTTTCTTTTTATTCAAGTACCAAGGAGACATTTCAACAGAAATGGATTTTTTACTAATTGCTGTACGCATGTTCAAACGATAAAGTATGAATAACAACAATCCAAAAACGGCAATGAAAAATACATATGCGGCTTCAGTCACTCCAAATATCTCAGATTGGTAATATAAATGCCAAGCAAACCGCCCGACTAATCCAAGGATAATTGCTCCTAGTCCAAAAACCAATAGGGATTTTTTTATATCCTGCTCTTCTTTAAATATTTTCTTTGCCATCTTTCTAAAATTTAATTACACTCAATTGACTAAAAGTTTACACAAAGTTAACATTAAAATCGCTTCCGTGCAAGAATCATCCAATATAATGAGCAATCGTCGGACAACAACAGCATGAAAAACATATATTTACGATACAAAATACTGTTTGGCTTTAAAATGAAAACCTTGTTAACCCAACCTTTACCCAGTACTTAACGTAAAACAAATATTGCTTCTACCTTCCCTCTAGTTTACATAAATTTTACAACCCGCCTTAGCTAGCTACCACACCAAATCACTCATTTGTGACATGATAACAAATAAGTGATTTGGCTTATCATTCTGTTAAACACCGTTAAAAAAAGGAGCCTTTTTATAGATTTCATCGTATCAATAGAAAAATACCCGATATGAAAAGAATGATTTTATTCCTGTCGCTTTGGGTATCCGCGTTAGTAATACCCACTACAGGAGAAGCACAGACTAAAAAAGTACCGGTAGAACAATGCCACCAATTCCTTGAAGGAGTTGCTGTCAATTGTATGCAATCCAATGACATCAATTGGCTTTGGGTCGGTACCAGTAGAGGACTATACATTTTCAATTCTTATGAAGGTGTTCGTACCATGATGAGCGAAGTTAACGTCACGGCGCTAGCCGTGGAAGGAAAGAACAAAGCCTGGTTCGCCATTGAATCGGGCGAAGTACTCAGTTCCAATCGAAAACACCGGTTCCAAGTAGGCAATGGCAAAAAAGTAGCCATCAATTCCATCGCATTGATAGGTTCGCAAATTTGGATCGGCACTCGGGAAAACGGAATTTACATCCACGACAAAAACACCGGCCAAGAAATCGCCCACTATGATAAAACTGATGAAGAATCAGGTTTGAGAAGTAACAAAATCAACTTTATTCACAAGGATTCCAAAAATACGATTTGGATTGGCACAGCAGTCGGTGTGGCTCATGTATTGAATAATGTTTGGAAAATTCACAAGCCGGCCGAAACCATCACTGCCGTCACGGAAAGTGGAGGAAAAATTTACATGATGGGTAATAAGTTCCTTTGGAGTGTTTCGCCGGAAGGCGACGATTGGAAACGTGTATCCTACAATAAAAAACTGGCCAAAGGCCAAATCAACGCCATAGCTGTCGATAACCAAAATCGATTGTTCATCGCGTCGAATAGATTCGCACGGTATGATTTCCAAACCGGTGACAGCCATGTCTATGGAAAGAAAATCGGCTTCGTAGGAGACAAGGGACTATCAATGGGCTATGACAAAGATGGTGCGGTATGGGTCGGAACCGCTACCAAAGGAATGTTTCGTATCAGAACTGAGTGGATTGAGCAACCTGTTACACTGGATGTAAAAAACATCCATTTCAAAGCGGATTCGCCGGAATTCACATCATCAGCTCATCGTCACTTGGATAAAGTGGTTAAAATCTTGAAGGAAAACCCTGAGATGAAAATCGAAGTCCAAGGCCACACCAATGGATGGCCGGATGAAGCCTATTGCGACTGGCTATCCAGCGGACGAGCTCAAAATATCGCAGAATATTTATACAAAAAGGGCATTCCCGAATCCCAAGTTAGTTACCAAGGATTCGGAAAACGACGCCCGATCGCATCCGATGCGACTATAGATGGACGAAATAAGAACCAGCGTGTGGAATTCGTCGTCCTGAAATGATTGGAAACTATAACAAACTTTTGAATCTCGGACGCTTGGGGGTTACATCTCCCAAGCGTTCTTTTTTGGCCGCTTCGTAGTCACTGAAATTCCCTTCATAGAATACGACATTGCCCTCATCCTCATAAGACAATATATGAGTCGCCAAACGGTCGATAAACCACCTGTCGTGAGAAATCACTAGAATACAGCCTGCAAAATTTTCAAGGGCTTCTTCCAAGGCACGTAGGGTGTTCACATCAATATCATTGGTCGGCTCATCCAGAAGCAATACATTTCCGCCTTCCTTTAGCGTCATCGCCAAATGCAAGCGATTCCGTTCTCCTCCGGATAATACGCCCACTTTTTTCTGTTGGTCGCTTCCGCTAAAATTGAATTTGCTCAAATAAGCGCGTGCATTGACTTCCTTTGTTCCTATTTCAATCAAATCCTGGCCGCCTCCGATGACTTCAAATATGGTCTTATTAGGCAACAAATCCTTATGCGATTGATCGACGTAGGCAAGTCTGACAGTATCTCCTTTATCTATGGTTCCTGAATCCGGTGTTTCTTCGCCCATAATCATACGGAACAGCGTCGATTTACCGACACCATTCGGCCCGATGATTCCGACAACCGCATTCTTGGGTATTTCCAAATTCAGGCCATCTATTAAAACACGATTATCATATGCCTTGACCACATTTTGCAGTTCTACGACCTTGTCTCCTAGTCGTGGCCCGGGTGGAATATACAATTCCAATTGCGACTCACGCTCCTTGGACTCGGCACTGCTCATGGCTTCATAAGCACGCAAACGGGCTTTACCTTTTGCCTGTTTTGCCTTAGGTGTCATTCGTGCCCATTCCAACTCACGCTTGAGCATTTTCTGGCGCTTGGATTCCTTTTTTTGTTCATTCGCCAAGCGATTGGCCTTTTGATCCAACCACGAACTATAATTGCCTTCCCAAGGAATACCTTCTCCCCTATCCAATTCCAAAATCCAACCGGCGACATTGTCCAAGAAGTAACGGTCGTGCGTCACGGCGATAACCGTTCCCGGAAATGATTTCAAATATTGTTCTAACCAATGTACACTTTCAGCATCCAAGTGGTTGGTCGGCTCATCAAGCAATAAAATGTCGGGTTTGCTCAACAATAAACGACACAATGCCACACGCCTCCTTTCTCCACCGGATAAGACGGATACTTTAGCATCATCCGGGGGACAACGTAAGGAATCCATCGCCAATTCCAAGGTATGGTCTAAATCCCATGCTTCCAGGTGATCCATTTTTTCTAATAACTCCCCTTGCTCTTCTATCAGTTTCATCATCTCATCCTCCCCCATCGGCTCGGCGAGTTTGTTGGAAATATCTTCATAGGCATTCGCCACATCTACGATATGCTGAACTCCCTCTTGGACAATCTCCTTCACGGTTTTATTCTCGTCCAATTCCGGTTCCTGAGGCAAGTAACCAATTTTGTATTCTTTATCAAAGGTGATTTTCCCTTCATAATTATCATCCAATCCGGCGATTATTTTTAACAAGGTCGATTTACCCGAACCGTTCAAACCCAAAACACCGATTTTGGCACCATAGTAAAATGACAACCAAATGTTCTTAATAACAGGTTTGTTCGCTCCGGGAAAAGTCTTACTGACTCCGGACATGGAAAAAATGATTTTCTTATCAGACATGGTTTTCGATTTAGATACGGCGAATATAAAACTTATACGCGAAACCTAATGAGGTTTATCAGATGTAAAAGTAAACGGGTCAATTTCTAATCATCCGAAATAATCTTAAATGATAAAAGGTAACAGAAGTTACATAGAGGTGATTTTTTTCCAGTTC
>JAHDCE010000370.1:0-3135 GCA_020630045.1 Saprospiraceae bacterium
CACACGGTAAGTGATTTGCCCCAATGTCGGGTTCGGCATAACAGTAGCGTTCAAGAAACCTTTACCACAAGAAGATCTGGCGATCGCTACTTCCGAGTACTCATAAGCACCATCGAAATCCACTTGACGTAAACGGTAGTAGAAGGTACCTTCTCCGGCCGTATTATCTACGTACTTGTACTTGATTTCTTCAGAAGAGTTTCCGTTTCCTTGAACGATGTCGATTTCATCGAAAGTACGTCCATCCGTACTACGCTCAACTACGAAATAATCATTGTTTTCTTCAGTAGCTGTAGCCCAGTTCAACTTGACGACACAATCGTCAGCGACTGCACGGAAGTAAAGCATCTCAACAGGGAGGGCGCTTCTTGCACAATTCGCGACTGTGTACATATTGTAAGTTTTGAAATCGTTCAACCCACCCTTAGAACGGGCGTGGCTGGTGACTGTCGGCGTACAGCTAGTAATAGGACCGGTAGGTGTTTCTGAACCACAACCTGCGGAACCGTAGCTCCAATAGTTGTTAGATACTTCACCATCGACGGTATTGCCTTTTGTCCCTACATAACGAGAGATGAATGTATTCGCTCCATTGAAAGCAGTTCCTTTTTCAGCATTGTTATACTGAAGTTCGAGTGTTACGTCAGCATCAGCCCCCTCTTCGGTCTGCTCGATGTGCCAAGTTCTTCCAACCGATTGATCATTGACTGTATAGCCGGTAGTACCTTCAGAGTAAACGTCTTTGGAAACACGTACTTTGAATTCTTTGGCTACTCCGTCATTGGTCAAACGAGCTGGTGTATAAGAATCTTTGGTATTACCTACCGGGAATGTTTTTGCAGTAGCGTCCACTGCTGTTCTTTTCAAAGAACCGGTACTTTCGGTTACGAAGAATTTGTCTTCACAGTAATTTTCGACGACCACCGGTTTTTCAAGGCACATATCTTGCTTGTCCAAGTAGATATGCCCTTTAGAGAATTTTACCTTAGCGGAAATTTTGGTCGCGTTATTAACCAATCGGACACCTTTTGCATTTTCAACTTCCAGATTGGTAACGGTCGCGTCCGTACATCCACCACCGTCGATTTCTTGTTCGATATCGGGGGTGCAAGAAGTTGTGCTATTTCTAAAGGAAAGGAACCCTTCGCCCTTTACTCGGGCGGTCGCTTTGTTGCTCCATCTTTTTCCTTCAAAAGCAACCTTAGCGTCTTTTTGCACTTCGATCGTGCCTTCATTGATGGCATCGCCGCAGATTTTGAGTCGGTCGGATTTGCAAGTAGCCGTAGGGTCCGAAAACACCTTTACCTGCATTTTTTCCGTACCGCCGTCAAAGACTTTGAAGTCACTTTTGCACTGAGCGCCGGCTTCATAAGAACCGAATGCTAAGACAAAAGCTGCAGCAGCCGTGTATAATATTTTTTTCATTGCAAAATTGATTTAGAAAGTTTTGGAAAAGATTTTGAAGAATCGGGCGGTCGTTGAAGACCGCCCGAGAATCTTCATGAAATCATCAGGGTTTTCGGATTAGTTTCCGCAACATCCGATTACATACCAAGCCTTTCCATCACAATGAATTTTATACGAGCCATTAGGATTGGTGATTGACATTGTCAAGTTACCATCGATTTGAGTACTGCTTGTTTTCGCATCCAAAACAACCGCATTAGCAGAAGTATCTATCTTTTTGATGGTCAAGATACGACCGGCACTAGATGCAGGAGCAGGAAGTACAATCGTCGCAGCACCCGCAGAAGCATCCACTAACATGGTAGAAGCGGTTTCACCGGCAGTTTTATCAAGATATACGTACCCTGAATAAGTACCGATAGAAGCAAAGGATTTACCAGGAGCCGCTACCGGAGTAACTCCCAAACGAGTCCACCCTGTCGCACCATCCGTGTTAACATAAACATCACCACTCTTACCATCCTTAGCAAAAGTACCTCGTGAGCGTGTGGCGGCTTTCAAATCAATGTCGCTAGCGAAGATTTCGAAATCCGCTTTTTCAACCAATTTGGCACCACGAATGGCATATGCTTTTCCTGTATCAGCAGCTTTATAGGCATCTCCTTCCTTTCCAGAAGCTTTAGCCAGTTCCTGAGCATTTGCATAAGACGCTACCTCTCTTTCTGTTTTGACACGAGCGAAAGCGCCATTTTCTTTACGGTATTTGCGTCCTTCAGCGGTCGCTTCTTTTCCGTCCGCCACTTCGATATCCGCATCCATGGCAGTTTTAGAAAGGTATGCAGTCGGAGCTTCGGCACCTTTGGTCCAACCTTTGGTTGGAGAATATGTATAGATATCACCTTCTTTTTCGGCTAGAACTTTGTCTCCGGCCTTCATGCCCGCTAATTTACCAATAAGTTCGGCACTTGCCACTCTAGAAAACTGAGGTTCTGCTTCCCACTTGTAGCTTACACCATCAGCCGCTAATACAGATTTGTACTTACGAGCACCCACTTTAGCTTTCATGTCTGCTTCAACTGGCTTATCGAGCAATAATGATTCTTCTGATTCGAATATGGTTGCGATTTCTTTTTCAGCTAATTTATCACCGAATTTCGTGAATTTTTTCCTTGCAGATAGAGCAGTGAAAGCATCACCATTTTTTCCGTTCAGCTTAGCGATTTCTTTAACATCAGCTGAAGAACCGGTCTCTCTATCCGTTGCAATACGAGTCCAAGCACCATTTTCTTTACGGTATTTACGACCTTCAGCAATTGCCTCTGTTCCATCAGGAGAAGCCGCATCCAATTGCATGTCTTTTACGAGTTCGAATACTTTTGGCCCTGCGGCACCTTTGCTCCAGCCTTTGGTTGGAGAATAAGTGTAGATGTCTCCGGTTTTTTCATCTTCAACTCGGTCACCGGCTTTCATGCCAGCAATTTTACCAATGTATTCAGCACTTGGAACCTTCGTGAAACGTGGTTTGGCTACCCATTTCTTAACACCCAATGCGTCCGTTTGTGAAACATATTCGCGTGTGCCTACTTTAGCCCGCAATCCGTCAGCGGTCGGAGCGGATGCTTCAGCATTCAATTGATCTTCCGATGCGAAAATACGTGGACCATCTTCGCCCTTGTGCCAGCCTTTCGTTGGTGAATACTTGTAGATATCACCCGTAGCTTCATCTTC
>JAHDCE010000370.1:3235-4973 GCA_020630045.1 Saprospiraceae bacterium
GCCCTTTCTCCTTCTTTAGTCGGAGTAACCAGGTTCAACGCTTCTTCTGATGTATATTCTTTAGGAGCATCTTCCGGCTTATGCCAACCTTTTTTGGTTGAATATTTATACAGTTCTCCTGTAGCTTCATCCAATAGACGGTCACCGTCCATCATGCCAGCTATTTTCCCGATAAACTCGGAAGAAGGCACTTTGTGAAAACGGGGCTTTGCTTGCCAAGATATTTTCCCGTCTACACCTTTTACTGATTCATATTCACGTGTTCCGACTTTCGCACGGAGCCCATCTATAGCAGGAGCATCCGCTATTAACGCGTCTTCACTCACATACTCTTTTGGAGCTTCGTCAGGTTTTACCCAACCTCTCTTGGCAGAGTATGTTAGAATTTCACCTGTAGCTTCATTCATTACACGATCGCCATCTACCATTCCAGTCAATTTAGCAATCGCATCCGAGTCGGCGGCTTTGTAAAAATCAGGTTGTGCTTCCCACTTGATAGTTCCGTCAGCCTGTTTAACACCTTTGTATTTACGGCCATCAAGGGTAGCTTCTTCTCCTTCTTCCGGAGTGGAAGCCATCAGAGTAGTTAGGTCTTTCACCTCACGTACAGGCTTGTTGGTTGTCCACACACCTTTACGCACCATATAAATGGCTTTCTCGTCTTTATCGTAAACGATAAGACCGTCGGTCAGGTCGGTCATCGCTTCACGTGCCGTTTTGGACACTCGTGGCAATAACATACCACCGCAATCTTCCCCCATTTCAAAAATGGCATTTTTATCCATTTTCTCCATTTGGAGTTGGGGAGCGACCTTCACCTGTGCATTGGTGGTGAAAGCGGCACCTGCCACAAGAGCGGCAGCTAGTAAACCATGTTTAATTTTTTTAGTAATCATTTTCATGAAGAATTTAAAAATTGAATTAATGATAGAAAGTGACAATACGGTTACTGGAAATACCAATGCCGTTCCAGTTTGGCACGAAACCCGTTTTTTTAAACTTCGTTTGTGACATGGTTTTTTTCGCACATTAAAACAGCGTTAACATTTGACACCTCCCTACCAGGTAATTGCATTTTCAATTCATTTTCAATCCTGTTTACCTTATGAAATACCACCATGTAACTAAGTGTACATTTGACACTTTACATCATTTAACTGGTCTTAGTAACTGATTTTAGATTGGATTATATTTCTATTTTTCCATTTTTTTTGAAAAATGTTAGAATTTGACGATTCTAAACACCAGCTTTGGAGACTGGAAAAAACAGATTCTTTTAATTTTAGCACATACATTATTTTTGGTCATCATATATCCTTGAAATATGTCCATGATTCTACAAAACAATAGTCTAGTTAAGGAGGTAGAAACCTATGTTAGCCGCCTTTTATTGGAAGATATGCCCAAAAAGTATGTGTACCATGACTTGGAACACACACAAAATGTAGTATTCTCCTGTGAGGAGCTTGCTCATAAATACCATTTGGAACCCTCACAGGCGGAGGAACTATTGATTGCTGCGTGGTTTCACGATACCGGTTATATAGAAGGGCCGGAAGAGCACGAGAGGCGTGGGGCTGAAAATGCCGCAAAATTCCTGAAACAAAAAGAAGGGTGGAATGACGACCGTATAGCAATCGTTCAAAATTGCATCATGGCGACCAAGATGCCACAATCGCCCAACAGTCTTCAGGAGCAAATCATGTGTGATTCGGATTTGAATCATTTGGGAAAGGAT
>JAHDCE010000371.1 GCA_020630045.1 Saprospiraceae bacterium
GTTCTTGAATAAACTATAAACAAACAAAACATTAGCCAATCTTAGGAGAAGGTGTCTTGACCTTCTAGCATTTGAAACATTAATTCCGTACTTTTGTTTTCAATTTTTTAGAAAGCCAGAAAAAATATTTGAAACTATGGCCATCATGATTACGGACGAGTGTATCAACTGTGGCGCTTGCGAACCGGAATGCCCCAATAATGCCATATACGAAGGAGGTGTGGAATGGGCCGTTTCAGAAGGTACGGATGTCAAAGGCACTTTTGTCCTCGAAGGAAATAATGAAGTTGATGTGGATGCTCCCCAAGCACCGGTCGAAGAAGATTTTTACTATATCGTTCCTGATAAATGTACGGAATGTTGTGGTTTCCATGAGGAGCCACAATGTGCTGCCGTATGTCCGGTAGACTGTTGTGTTCCTGATCCGGAAAGAGAGGAAAGCGAAGAAGTGTTACTGGCTAGAAAAGATCGCTTGCATCTTTGATGGCAGTACATGTTATCCATACGGGATTTTTTAAATTAGATGGTGGTGCCATGTTTGGTGTCGTCCCACGTTCGATGTGGACCAAACTGAATCCACCGGATGAACATAATATGTGTACCTGGGCGATGCGTTGCTTGCTCGTACAAGAAGGTGGCCGCAATATTTTAATCGACACGGGTATCGGCGACAAGCAAAATGCCAAGTTCCGTTCCCATTTCCATCCCCACGGAGAAGAATCATTATTGGGTGCTTTGAATGATTTGGGGATCCAACCGGAAGATATCACTGATGTGATATTGACACATCTTCATTTCGATCATGTAGGTGGTGCCGTTAAGTGGAATGATAGTAACCAGCCCGTTCCTGTATTTCCTAATGCGACTTATTGGTCGAATCATGAACATTGGGACTGGGCGATGGAACCTAATCCTAGAGAAAAGGCATCTTTCCTCAAGGAGAATTTCGTGCCGCTTCTGGAACAAGGGAGGATGAAATTCCTAGAAAAAGATGATGATGGGGAGGCTCATCTTTATGGCATTCGGTTGCGGTTTTTATATGGACATACGCATGCTATGATGATGCCGATTATTCGTGAAGGCAATCGTACTTTGGTGTATTGTGCTGATTTGATTCCGTCCTTTCACCACATCGGATTACCCTACGTGATGGCTTATGATATTCGCCCTTTGGAAACACTGAAAGAGAAAAAGCAACTGCTTGACGACGCCATTCAATTCGGTTGGGAATTGGTATTTGAGCATGATCCGGTAAATGCTTGCTCAAAAGTTGAATTGAATGACCGGGGTAGGATTGTGGGAGCTCACCCAGAAGAGAAATTGTAGTAATTTTCCTTTTCAGCAAATTAGGCTGATGCTTGGATTAAATCGTTTCTTAATAAGGATAAAGGATTTTCTATAATAAGTCCTTGTGCATCTTGTAATGTGGGATGGTGACTTCCTTGAACCGTCTTCCAGTTTTTGTATAACCCAATTTTTGATAAAAGGGAACAGCGGTTTCACGGGCACTCATTGTGATGGTCTTAACACCGTTTTCCTTGGCCCAAATTTCGGAAAATTCGACTAAAGCTTTACCGATTCCCATTCCTTGGCAAGCGTCGTCAATGGCGACTTGTCTCATTTTGGCAACACCATCTTCATTGGGCATCAATACCAAAATGGCGACCATTTCCCCGGAAGGGGAATACCCGGCAAGATGTACTTGGGCGTACTCTTGTTCAATGTCTGACTCTTTGAAGGAAAGCCCTAGCGGTTGCCTTAGAATTTTATCTCTCAATGCGATGGACTCATCGAATGCAGGGGTTCCGAATTGGATTTCAATAAAAGAAACGTTCATGGTTTTACAGTGGTTTAGGCGGGATGTTTTTCGGGGAATACATCGTAGGACATCCGAATGGATTCCAAAAAAGCTTCTTTGTCCAATCCGTGATTGAAATCGATGTCTTCTAAATATGAAACTACATTTTCGGTCGGCATATTACCGGTCAAATCGTCCTTGGCCATCGGACAACCTCCGAATCCTTTGATGGCGCCATCGAATCTACGGCAACCGTTTTCATAAGCGGCGTGTACCTTTTCTTTCCAATTGTGCGGTTCGGTATGGAGATGTGCTCCGAAAGCGACATCCGGATATTGGGGAATCAGATTCGAAAACAGGTAACTGATGATTTCAGGGTTGGAACAACCGATGGTGTCGGAGAGTTGGAAAATGTCGATTCCTTCCTTGAGCAATTCGTCCACCCAATGTTGGACGACCTCGGCGTTCCAAGGGTCGCCATAAGGGTTTCCGAATCCCATCGAAATATAAACGACCATTTTTTTACCTGTTCGAACACAAATTTCTTGAATGGCTCTCACTCGATCCATCGACTCTGCGATACTGGCGTTGGTATTCCTTTTTTGGAAGGTTTCGGAGATGGAAAAAGGATAACCCAAAAAGTCGATTTCTTCGAATTGGGAGGCGTCATCCGCCCCTCGTTTATTGGCGACGATGGCCAGTAGTTTGGTATTGGTGGCAGAGAGGTCGAGTCGACTGAGTACATCGGCCGTATCTTTCATTTGGGGAATGGCCTTGGGAGAAACAAAGCTGCCGAAGTCAATGGTATAAAAACCGACTTTGAGAAGTTGGTTGATATAGGCCGCCTTTTTTTCAGTGGAGATAAACTCTTTTATCCCCTGCATGGCATCCCTCGGACATTCGGTCAATAGCACCATTAGGTTAGGTTTGGTTGATTTTTTCTCTTTTCCAATTCGAAACATCATCATTCTTAATCGACAATCCATTCTGATGAATATGGGATGGTCGGAATAATTTTGTGGTTCGAAGGGGGAATTGTATGGTTTCTTTGGAAAATTAGATTTTCACGGAAGAAAATTAGATTTTTACAATATCCCTCATTGACAAATATAATATTTTTAGAGGATTATTGTTTTACCCGCAACAAGGACCTTCGTATTCTGTTGAATTCATTAAATTTGCGTCATGAATAATTCTGTAGAATCCGGGCTGTTGACCTTTACTGGTTTTATCTTGTTTTTATTTGGTTTTTTGGCCATCGTCGTGAACCTTATCGGTGCCGATTTGGTGCCCTTCAACTATATAGATGCCCACCTTTCCGGACTGGTCGCTTTTTTGATAAAAATCATCATGATTATCGCAGGTATAGTCATTGTGGTGATTTCTAGGGGCAACTTCTCAGGAGAAGGGGGGCAGTGGCGTTGATTCGATTCAACGAAGCATAGTGATGGATTCACCCGATTCCACTAAGGTATAACTTCCCATACAATCTGCCGTGGTGCAGGAATGTATGGGTAATATTCCGACTAAATCCCCGATTCGGTAACGGTCGAATTCTTCTTGGGGTACTGAAATGATTCCATGTTCCTGACTCAATCTGACCAATCTTTTTCCCCTTCCGGGGAAAGTCCAACCATTTTCATTTAAGTCCACCAGATAGCCGTAATGATCGGGTGTCCCGTCCTCCATTTTTTGATCGTACTTTGAAAAATGAACACTGCCCCCGTGAATGACCCATTCGTTGTCGTCACGGTTCTTTCCGATGATGGGACAGGCCATACACACTGCGATTTCATCCAAAGAACAGGAACCGATATGATATTGCATGACATCGTAGAAAGTGAAATTTCCGGGTCGCATTTCGTTGGCAAAAGTAAAGTCTTCACCGATGCTACAGGTAGGGGTGTCTCCTAGGGAAATAAATACTTGTCCCAATGCAGGAAGTAAGTTTTCTTTCAGTTTTTGAATGTCCGTTTTGACGGCTTCATATATGTTTAAGATTTGTGCTTTGTTCCTGGCTTGGTAACTGTGTCCCGCATGGCAAATAATTCCGGAGAAACGAGTCGAACCCATCATGGAAATGCGTTGGGCCAATTCAATAATCGTTTGGGTATCGGAGTGATGAATGCCTGATCTATTGTTGCCGATATTGATTTTTATATATACGTCCAATGCTTCGGTTAATCCGCGTTGGAGTTCTAAAATACTTCTTTCCGACTCGACCACTACGCCTAATTTCACTTCACTTGCCAAAGCGTTGATTTCATGAATGGCACGAACATTCACAGGTATTGCGATGGTGATATCTTGCCAGCCGGCCACTGCGAAATAGTAAGCCATTTTGATGGAAGAAACCGTGATTTTATTTACACCGTATTCCTTGAACCATTCACCGATGGTATGACTTTGGGGCGTTTTGAAATGAGGCCTGAAAATACACTTCGATTCCTTGGCCTTCGCTGCCATTTTTTGAATATTGTTCCTTACTTTTTGTTCGTCTAAAAGCAGGGTAGGGTGTATGATTTCTTCTAATTTCATAGTGATTTGTTATACTTGTCGAACATGTTGGATTCACGTTCTAATAGCTTTTCGAATTTGTTAGGAATGGGTATCTTTATTTCAATATTAAGATGAGTAATCGGGTGGTTGAATATTATTTTTGTAGCACACAAAAATAGGCCTTTCCCTTTCATGATGTTTCCTTTTTCGCCATATAAATCATCTCCCATAATCGGGTGTCCGATACCTGCGAAATGTTTTCTGATTTGATGTGTCCTTCCGGAAAATAACTGAATTTCCGCCAAGGATATTATTTGATTTCGGATAGAGGGGACGCTCCTGATTTTTTGAAAATCCGTTCTGCTGGGTTTTCCGTTTATGGGGAAAGAAATGCTTCCGCCGTCGGGGATGTTTCCGCAAAAAATGGCGTGGTAATATTTTTTTATCTCGTTGTTTTCTAGTAGCTTACCTAGGGCGATTCTAGATTGGATGGTTTTGGCGACCAATACAATTCCACTTGTTGGCACATCTAATCGATGAACCACTTTGGGGTATTTAAAACCATTCTCCAAATTTGAAGGAGAGACATTTCCCGGAAGGGAATTTTCTAGAGTTCTAAACTGGTTCCCACTCGTAGGAATGCCGGCTGGTTTGAAAAC
>JAHDCE010000372.1:0-3830 GCA_020630045.1 Saprospiraceae bacterium
CGAGAACGTGAAGCGGAGTCAGGACGAAAGATGTTTTCAAAATTTAATATTATTTGGTTTATAGGGTATTAAATAATTATGGTTATGAAAAAGTCAATTTTGAATTTAGTGTTTGCCGCTTTGGCGGGAATGGTTTTTATAGGTTGTGTTCCTTCTCGAAAATATGAGGAATGTCGGGATTACAGACGTTCGTTACAAGGAGATTATGATAGCTTAAACGACGAAGCCCGTGATTTACGGAAGGAGAATGTCGCCATGCGTGAAGAACTGGAAACCTTAAGGTTGTCGGATGATGAATGTCAAGCCGATTTGAAACTGTCTAGGGAGAGATATACCGAATTGGACAATGCCCAACGGGATTTGATCGATCGTTACGAAAGGAGACTGAAGTTATATCAGGACATGAGTTCGGATGTGGCAGGGGAGAAGAAAGAGTTGATGGATAAGATTTCACTCCAATCCAAGGAGCTGGACAGAAAAACCGAGGAATTGAGATTGGCTCAAGATCGTTTGAAACAAAGGGAAAGTGAGTTGGAGGTCAATACCAAAAAATTGGAACGTCAGCAAGAGGCGATGGAACGTGATAAAGCCGATTTAGAAAGGGAGAAAAAAGATTTGGAACGCCAAAAATCAGAACTGGAATCCAAAGTGTCCAACCTTGAATCAAATGTCGGAGAACTCGAAGGTGATCTGGCGGCACGTGAAAAAAGGGTAAAAGAACTAGAAGGTTTAATCAGTTCTCAAGAAGCTAAAATGAAGGAACTGAAAGGTCGGGTTAGCGGTGCATTGGGCGGCGTTTCTTCCGATGACCTTTCTGTAAAAGAAAAAGATGGTAAGTTGTATGTGACACTCAGTCAAAATTTATTGTTCAAGTCGGGAAGCAGTAGTATCAATACAGCCGGGAAAAGCGCTATCTCCAAATTAGCTCCGGTCTTGAATGAAAATAACGATTTGGACATTATGGTGGAGGGCCATACCGACTCCGATGGCGACGCGAATATGAATTGGGATTTAAGTACCAAACGTGCATTGTCAGTCGCTAAGGAATTGATAAAAGGAGGAGTTGATCCCAAGCGGATTACATCTGCGGGGCGGGGAGAACACGCTCCTGTCGCCTCCAATTCAACCAACGATGGAAAAGCGATGAATCGCCGAACGGAAATCATTCTTTCTCCTAAGTTGTCAGAATTGTATGACATCATAAAATAAGAGTGATTAAGGAGAAGTCCTTGGAAATTAGGTGGATATGAAATCCATGTTTTCCTAGGAGAATATCATCGGGTAAAGAAGCTGTTATCCGATGGTATTTTTTTTGTTAATTTTTGAAATTTAAGGCAACAAAAAGGAACGGCTTAGCGTATTCTAGGCTTTAATAACCAAATAATATTTGTTATGACGTTCTTTTTTGCAACCTTGGCAGCATTATTTTCTGTTGTCAACCCTTTGGGAGCGGTTCCGGTATATTTGGCACTGACTCCTGATTACACGCCGGCTGAACGCCGCAAAACGGCTTTGAATACCGGTTTATGGTTTACCGCCATCTTATTGGTTTTCTTTTTTATCGGACAATACATCCTAGGATTTTTCGGTATCGATGTCAATGCCCTTCGGATAGCCGGTGGAATTGTGATTTTCACTTCCGGGCTCGCACTTTTAAATGGTAAGTTCGCAGAAAGCCGTGCTGTGAATAATAAAGTCCGGAAAGAAGCTTTGGAAAAAGAAGATGTTTCTTTTGCTCCGATGGCAATGCCCATGCTTTCAGGGCCTGGCTCCATTTCACTATTGTTGAGCATGTATATCCAAAATCCTTCTTGGGACGCAAGGACTTTGATTGCATTGAGTGTTATTGTTCTTGGTGGATTGGTGTTCGGGATATTGTTGTTGGCTCCTAAGTTGTTCAAATTGTTGGGCCATGCGGGATTGAAAGCCGTTTCACGAATCATGGGATTCATCGTTATGGCAATTGGTGTCCAATATGTAATAAAAGGAGTGGTGGATCTTGTCTTAGAGTTGGCAAAAGCTTCTTAAAGACAGAATTGAAATAAAGCTACATCCCAAAAATGTCAATGGCGAGAGGAAAACCCTCTCGCCATTGTATTTATAAGCCCTCAAAATGAGTTGTGTTATGTATTTTGAATTTCTTTGATAAGTTAAAAGACCCTGTCAGTGAGTGCTAAAATGAAATTAAATTTCATTTATAATATATTTTGATATAAATTGCACTTGTTGACCGTTTTCTCGTGGATTTGTGCCGTTTTCTCAAAAAATATGCACATTTTTCACTACCTTGGCGGTAAACATACTATTGAGAAAACTATGGAATTGACTCTTCTTTTTACAGGAAATGATGTGCACGTAGCACTAAAGGATGGAACAGACCTGCATCGCAAGCGGGAATCTGTGGAGGACATCCATCGATTGAGCGGTCAGTTGAACACGCTCATTACCGGTTTGATTTCCCAGTATGCCATCTCTGCGGAAAAAATGCCGATTCCTACGGCTTTGATATTACCCATTGATGACGCACTTTTCAAAGAACAATTAACCATCTTCAAAAATGCTGCCGGTTCTCGCATTCGGGTAGTTTTTGAAGATAATTTTGGTGAAGCTTTTTTAAAAGGAGCCGATCGTAATATCGAAAAAAATGAATTCGTCCTACTAGAAGGCGATGAGTCCGGGTGTAGGATGTATTTCCATTTTCCCGAAAGGGAAACCGGCGAAGCCGTCATCCTAAAAGATTTTAGTTTGGCGAACGGAAAACGCCATTTCATCCAATATGTCCTTTCGAAATTTACGGATGAAGGATTGGTGCCGGATGAAACCATGAAGCAAAAAATCGAAACCGAAATTTTAGAAGGCAAAAAAGATGGCCTATATATTTTAGAGAAAAAAACGGATCAAGTAGAAATCAAAGCGGCTGCTATGATCGCTTTGCAAGAATACGAGAATCAAGTTTCTTCCGATCGTACGATGTTACAAACCCATCTTCGGTCCAACTCCGGAAAAGATTGGAAAGAGGTTGTATTACTGGGTGATTTGTTCGATAACCAACTGCTTCAAAATTATTTGAAAGAGGATTTGGGTTTCGGCGACAAGGTCGTTACTGAATTTGTTGACCTAGGCGGTAAAAATATCCAAACTGCTGAAAAAACCGGTTTGTTGGGTATTGATAAAGTATTGAACGCGGAACGACAAGAACGAGAAAGAATCGAGCGATTGCGTTCTAGGAAGGCCTTGCTGAGATCTAGGGAAACCTTCTTGGCCGAGGTTAGGAATACCTGCAAAGACCCGAATTCTTTTGATGAATATTTAGAGAAATTTTCCGCGAAAGCGGCAACTTTGAATATTCCGGAGGGCATCTTGGCTTGGAATATCCGCGAAGTGTTGGATGAAATCACCGTCCGCTCCGAAATGGAGAAGAAAAACGAAATTCCGGTATTGTCCACGCTTGATTTGGCGAAAGAAAAAGTCGGTCGCTTCATGAAAGGGGTAACAGCGATTCCCGCGATAAATGTGGAACCTGAAATCGTAGAACCTGTCGTTCCCTCTCCTCCGATTGAAAAGGTAGAAAAACCAATTGTTGAAGAAGTCCAAAATGCATTGTCTTCAGTTGAAGAAGTTGTGGAAAAAACGGAGGATGATACTCCTGAAGAAATCGTAGAGACAAGTATTGAAGTACAAGAACCGGCGGATATGCCTTTGGAGAATGGAAGCGCTGAACATATCGAACCGGAAAATGTAAAGGTTCCTGAAATCGAAGGCGTAAAAATCTTGTCCGGTGAATTGAATGGCGAAGCTGAAGAACAATTGGCCGAGTTGGAAGCCGAACT
>JAHDCE010000372.1:3840-4954 GCA_020630045.1 Saprospiraceae bacterium
GTGGTCGATGAAAATCAAGTAGCAATGGAAGCTTCCGTTGCTATTCCTGTATCTTCCTGGCGAGATGAATTGGCGAAAGCCGAAACCCTGGAATCCTGTTTTGAAATAGAACACAAGTTCCGTGAAGGAGGGTTTGAAGCTTATATCGGGAACCATCCCGGAGAAAAATCGAAAAAGGTATTGCGTTTGATTCCTGCTTCGATGACAGATAATCCCGTTTTATTCAAGGGATTCCGCAAGATGAGAGAAACGGAAGTCAGTTTCTTCAAGGAGGTGA
This sequence comes from Saprospiraceae bacterium, assembly GCA_020630045.1. GTDB lineage: Bacteria > Bacteroidota > Bacteroidia > Chitinophagales > Saprospiraceae > JAHDCE01. The sequence continues at coordinate 4,118 of JAHDCE010000372.1, forward strand.
CAGAAGTGGAAGAACATCCATTCGGCGCATTTTATACAAGGGAGTTCATCGAAGGAGAAACATTGAAGGAATATGTCGAGCGCAACGGTTTAATTGACAAACCGGATCTCGATAGATGGACCAGCACGGATTTGAAATTGATTTTAAAAGTTTGGAAAGAAGTTTCCGCTTTGAATTTCGGATATGAAATCGACCAAGATGATATTTTGGTTCAATCCAAAGTCACCTGGTCACTCAAACATGATCTGAATGTTTGCTTGATCGGTTTCGTCAAAAATGAAATTCCCAAGGAGGAGATGATGAATCGGATGCACCGTATTCTTTCCGACATACTAGGAGATGGAATATACAGAAGCTTCAAGCGGCGGTTTACGTTGTAGGAGCATAGAACATACATGAGAAAATAGCAGTACTATGGCAGAAATTATCAATGACCAGAAATTGGAGTTCTACATCAAGGAATTGGACAAGCGGGATCGACAAGAATTCCGTGAAACGCTTTCCTTGATTTTTCTAGTCATCATCGGGGTGGCCGGTTTGGTATTGGTTTTACAATCCAATGGTAAACCTACGTCTACTCCTTCGGATGACCGGGCGATGTTTACGAAGTACAGTCTAGTGGGAGCCGAGCAAGAGATCGAGGATAATGCTGATATCAAAGCGATTAATCTTCAGCCCGGCGATAAGCAAGAGCCTTCTTCTTCTGCGTTGATCAATACCGATAAAAGTATTAAAACCAAAGGATTGAGCCTTTCTGTTGAAGGTGAAAAAAGCGTAGGAGAACCCATCCGATTCGTCCTTGATGGAAACGACGAAGCTGAGAAGTACCATTTGATT
>JAHDCE010000373.1 GCA_020630045.1 Saprospiraceae bacterium
ATCGCTGGATAGAAAAGACTTGGAAGAACAAGTCGAAAAGTTGCGGAAACGATTATTTAATTATGGTGAAATCAACCCTATGGCGGTTGAAGCCTATGATGAAATGAAAATCCGTTACGATAATATTTCAAATCAACGACAAGACATCTTGGATGCCAAGGAGTCGCTAGAACAAACCATTAAGGAAATTGAAGAAACGGCCACCGTCAAATTCGTCGAATCTTTCAACATGGTTCGCGATAATTTTAGAAGGGTGTTCCGAAGTCTCTTTATGGAAGACGATGACTGCGATCTACGACTCGAAAATCCGGATGATCCCCTCGAATCGAATATTAAAATCATCGCCAAGCCCAAGGGAAAACGACCTCAAAGTATATCCCAATTGTCAGGTGGGGAAAAGACATTGACCGCCACTGCGTTATTGTTTGCCCTTTACCTGCTCAAGCCGGCTCCGTTTTGTATTTTCGATGAGGTGGACGCTCCATTGGATGACGCCAATATCGAAAAATTCAATAACATTATCCAAGAGTTTTCCAAAGACTCCCAGTTCATCATTGTTACTCACAACAAGGCGACCATGGCCTCCGTAGATGTGATTTACGGTGTGAAAATGGAAGACGGGGTTTCGGAAGTCGTCCCGGTTGACTTTAGTGAATTGCCCCACAAAACCTATACGGAATCAGTGAGGGATAATTGATGCGGAATTCCCGAATCTTATTATTGCAAATTCAAGATAATACTACTGCTTAGTATAACGCGAATCACAAGGAACGGTCGCCAAGGGCGAAGCTCCTTTAAATACCAATGAATTGGAAGAATAATTGTATTCCAAACCCAAGGAAATACCGTCACGATTATCCAAATACATGGAGTCGGTAGTGATTCGATCAATGAAAAAACAGCTAGAAAGGGTACACAAAGTCCCATCGATAATGGTGAGGTCTCCGGTTTCGGCCGAACAAGTGGCCGGAGTATATTCCGCGAAAGAATAGGTGCCTGCAAGCGCTTGGTATTCCGCTGAGTCGGTAACCGGATCGGGTAGTGGCTCCCTTTCTTCACATGAGAAAATGAAAATTGCTAAAATGGGGAAAAGAAAAATATATGGTTTACGCATGGATGTGTCGTTTTCAATATCAAAGATAGTGTAGTTTGTCAAGTATTTTACTACTACTTAAGCCTAAAACGAATTACTACTATTTTTCGTCTATTAAAAGTTATCACAAAGTATTGTGTATAGCCAAATGTCTCTTTTGAAAATCTACTTCGTTATTCTCCTTAAATATATTACAGCTTTAATTTGGGTAAATGCCTCGTCCATTTCCAAAATAATGATTTGTCTTACACCCAAAAAGATTCGTGATAGCATCTATTCTATATTAAGCGATTGAAATAAGGATAGTGGATTTCTTTTTGAAAAATGATTACATTTACCTGTGAGAAAACCTTCCCGATATGAAAGAAAAAATAACTGTAAGAGGAGCGAAAGGAACCATTCGCCTCAAGAAAAGTAAAAACCTCATTGGCCTCAAGACAAAGGACGAGAGTTTTATTCCGACGCAAGAAAAAGTCAAAAAACAATTTTCCAAATACTTAGGAGGATTTGAAATCGTAGAAATGGACTCTGAAGGGGAGTCCTTGGATCAAGAACTGGATTCCATTCGTGAAAAAGACGAAGTGGAGACCGGTACTCATGTTTATTATTCCGATAAAAGCAATAAGCCTGTCGTTCCGACAGGTGAAATTTATATCATTTTCCATGAAGGAACCAATGCGGAAGAACAACTGGTCGTTTTGGATGAATACCGCTTAGAATTGGTGGAAAGGAGAGGTGCTGATCGTTTAATTGCAAAAGTGACCAAAAATTCTCGCAATCCACTTAAGGTAGCCGCCTCTATGGAACAGTTTCCATTGGTGAGATCCGCTACGCCGGATTTGGACATACCCATGGACGAATACGAATTCTTCGCTCCCGAAGACGATTTGTTTTCCCATGAGTGGCATTTGGAAAACCCCGGTTTCGTCATTGACTTCCCAATGCGACTCAAGCAAGGAGCGGATGCGAAAGTCGTGGATGCTTGGAAGCGATTGGGGGGCTTCGGTTCCAAAGATGTTACCATCGCCGTTATTGACAACGGCTTCGATTTGTCTCACCCTGATTTTGAAGATAAAATTGTGAAACCATACAACGTATGGGATTCGACCAATTTTATTCCGCAAGGAAACCCCAAGAGGACACACGGTACGCCATGTGCGTCCGTAGCCTTGGCGACTTCGAATGGAAAGGGAATCGTAGGTGTCGCTCCCAACGCTCGATTCATGCCTATGCACGGAACGAGCTTTACCCTTCGTGATACGGAGAATATGTTCGATTATTGTATTGATAATGGAGCGGATATCATATCCTGTAGTTGGGGTTCAACCGACCCGGAATGGGACTTGGACGGCCCTAAGAAAGACGCTATCGCCAAAGCTGCAAGGGAAGGGCGAAACGGGAAGGGATGTGTCATCCTATTTGCCACTGGTAACGATTATTTGGATTATGTGAATTTTTATGCCGCACACCCGGATGTGATTGCCGTAGCCGCTTCTACCAGCAAAGATGAACACGCTTCATATTCCAATGCCGGCCTAGAGGTCACCGTTTGCGCACCGTCGAACGGACATTGGCCCATAACGGCCGCCCGTGCTTGGTGGGACGAAGGAACCCAAGGAAGGGAAGGACATAAAAAATACTGGGCGGATGGAATCAATCGCAGCAACCACCACAAGCACTTCGGGGGTACCTCCAGCGCTACGCCGTTGGTGGCGGGCATTTGTGCCCTCATGCTATCCGTTAACCCGGACTTGACGGCAAAACAGGTCAAAGAAATCCTGATTCGGACCGCTGATAAAATCGGATCTCCGTCAGATTATGATTCCAATGGACATTCCCGGAAATTCGGTTATGGTCGAGTGAACGCGGATAGGGCGGTTGCAGAATCTTTACGCATGAGAGATGGAGGAGACACTTCCACGACAACACCCGGAGGAGGCGTTAACGATCAAATTAAACAAGGGCAAGGGATTTTCCGATTTAATGTCAAAAAACAAGAAGCGAAAGGGTTTGGTGTCCAAGTGGGTGTGTTTGCCAAATATGGCAATGTTTTGATTCAAGCTGAAAGATTACAATCCCTATTCGACCAGCCCATTATCGTTTCCATCAATGAACTGGAAGGACGGACGGTCTATAAATTAGTCGTCGGTGCCTTTGATGATGTTCTGGATGCTCGCCAATTGTCACAGCGGATGAAAGCCCAAGGCGTCAATGGATTTATTAGGAATCTCAAGGATTTGAAGTTATAAAACAAAACAGGACGGAATCTTTTTTCCGTCCTGTTTTGGAGTTTTAGTTGATTGAAAGACACTGCGTCCGAAATGTGGGAGGTCGTCCGAATGTCCCTGGTATAATAAACGGCGATTTATTTGCAAAGTTGCCTTACTGTCACATTTTTGATAAAATTTATAAAATCTAATATGAATAAAAGATACAGTCTTTAAGGTAAAGCCGGCGAAAATCACCTTTGTCGTTCTTAAGGCTGTCACAAATATTTTAATTATTAAATACACTTATTGCACAGTGTATCAAACAAACCCGTTATGAAAAAAATCACCACTTTTATGATTTGCACATTTGTGCTATGGTCTTCTCTTTTTTGTTATGCCCAGACAATAACCCATGTTGATGTAGCCAACGAAAACCCGATTTCATCGGAAAGTAATAATGAGACCGAAACAGCATTAGATTACTGCTTGTTGCCTGAAGACCCCTTCCCTACAGAAAATGTCAGGGCATTGGATGAAATCAATATCCCTGACGAAGCCGATGCTTATCCTTGGATTTCTGAAGACGGATTACGACTTTATTTCACGCAGGACCAAAGCTTTTTTATGGCGGAGCGTCCTGATGACGAGTCATTGTTCGAAACTCCGCAGTTGCTCTCTTTCAATTCTTCTGTCTTTGACAATATATCTCTTTGGTTGACCCAAGATGAGTTAAAGGTTTATTTCATTACGAGAGAAAGTAACGCAGGAATGGGAACAAGTTTATTCGTCGCAGAACGAGTTTCTATGGATGAAGATTTTGGAGCACCGCAACAAATCCAATTACTTGGAGATCTGAATGGATTTTTCTCATCGCCTAGCTTGACCATAAACGAAGAAGAATTGTATTTGTACAATGCCAGTACATCTTCCGGAAATCGAATATTGGTTTTCTCAAAAACAGGTGATTTCGAATATACCCAAAACGATGTCCTTGAAATTCCTATCGGATCCGGTTGTACTCCTGCTCCCGGGAGATTAGCAAAATCGGACTTGGCCTTTTTTATTCCATTAGAAACTTTTGCCGGAGGGTTTTCTGTTCAAAATATCGTTTACTATGAAAGGGATGCCGTCGGCGAACCGTTTTCTCCTAGTATGTCCATTGAGAATACCAGTTATAATGATCCTTCATTTTTTAATATTCAACCTCATGTGACCAATAATATGGAGTATTCGGTTTTTGTTCGTTCCAATGAAAATAATTGGAATAACAATGATCTGTATATTGCTAAGCTAATACCCACATCTACTTCTCTTTTAGAACCGGGAGAACAGGGGATTGTGAATGCTTATCCCAATCCCACCTTAGGTATCGTCAATTTTGATTTACCTGAAGGTATAAAGTCAAGTCAACCCTTGGTTCGTTTTTATACGCCTTCCGGCAAATTGGTTGCTCAAGTAAACCTAAGTTCAAAATCTAATATTGATTTAAACAATTACAAATTGCCATCCGGAGTATATTATTATGAAATCGTTTCTGAATCGGGAAATCCTATTCCGGGGAAAATAGTGTTGAGGTGATTTTCAAAAAATACATTTCTGTTTTTAAGTACCTGGACAAAAGTAATTGAATAATGATTTTCAAGGGTATTTT
>JAHDCE010000374.1:0-3244 GCA_020630045.1 Saprospiraceae bacterium
TCTTTACGCTTTTTCTGCTTTCAGGAGTCTAAAATGCTCAAGGCCGCTTAGGGGTGTTTCAACAGGTATGTACGGCCGAATTTGTCGGGTATGATGTGGTGGGTATTTGAGGTTGGACTTTTGGTTGTATTGTTTTGTTTTTTTGAATACTTGAGCGGTGAACGATTAGCTTTTTTTGTTTTTTCTTCCTTTCATATTGTAATAATTGGAGAAGGAGCCGGATGAGATTTTTAGCTTTTCCAGTGCTTGTTGTCGGCTGCCGTAATGGCGTATCGCCCAGAGTGTGACGTCTCGATTGAAATCCAATAATATTTCTTCATAAGTCTTGTCGGGTTGGAAGTAATTTTCTTTTTCGGATTGGTTCAAATCGGTGTCTATTTCGTTCCATTTTGTCAAGGACTCTAATGCTTGGGTGATGGCATTTTCCCAACGCATCGTATCGTGATAAAATGCAACGATATGGTGCGCTAATTTTTGTAAGTCCCGGAAATTCCCCGTAAGGGGATGTGTTTCTAAATAGTTTTGAAGGGATTGATTCCACGGAAGTGGGTAGCCCTTATTTGTATATCCGAGCGAGGCCCATGTGTTTTTCCAAAACAATTGTATGTCATCACGGCATTGACTTAACGGCGGCACTTGAACGATGAATGTGGAGATTCGGTCATAAAAGTCGGAATGCAACCTTTGGCGTAACTCCGGCAAGGACAAGTTGGAGGCGGTTACCAATCGAAAAACCGCTTTCTTGGGTTGTGTGGTACCTATCGGATAATATTCGCCAGTATCCAATACATGCATGAGCATCCGCTGGAGGGAGGGACCGAGATCATGAATTTCGTCAAGGAACAAGGTTCCTCCGGATGGGAAGCGATCCAATAGTCCGGGTTTGTCTTTGGTGGCTCCGGTAAAGCTGCCGGCTTTGTGTCCGAATAATTCGGAGCGTAGCAACTCTTCCGAGAAAGTGCCACATGCCCGTTTTGCATATTCCTCGCCGGCTCGGCTTTCGGGATGGATGATTTGTTCCACGTAAGTGGTTTTTCCGACACCTCTATCGCCCATCAATAAGAGCGGCGCCGGCACGGGGGCAAAAATCCGCAACTGTTTTTCAGTCGCTTGCCGAGCGGAGGACATGGTACGTTCGGGTTCGATGCGAACGCCGAACTTGCGGTCGTATTTGACCGACCAAACTTCATGCAAACGGGTGCGGGGAAGGAAATCGAGTTTCGACAAAGTAGGTTTTGCATGGCGGCTCTTGCTCCTATCCCTTTGTGTCGCCCATAATTGTGTTCCTTCCGGAAAATGCCCGGACATGTTGAGCATTAACCAGACGGCGTGCATTTGCGGTGTTCCGGGCGACAGGTTGACATGCCAACTCCTATCTTGTCTGTCTTCGTCGTCCAGCACTTGCCGTACTTGTTCGTAAATACTTTGGTAGTGGGTGACTGACCGTATATTTAACCGCTTTTGGGTGACGGTCGGATTCAATTTATTTTCTGATAAATCCAAGCAGATTTTATAGGTTTTTTCCAAGCGTTCCAAGTGCTTGTTTATTTCAATATGATCGGATGCGGCTTTGTCCTTTTTCGCATTTAACTTCTTTCGAATAGCTTCGAATTCTTTTTTATTTTTAAAAATTCGAAATTCATTCAAATTGATTTCATTTAGGTTGTCGTTTTGTAAATAGACGACTTCTTGAATACGGATATCGTGTTGCTCGTAAAGCAACGATATGGTCTGCAAGGTTACGTAAAAACCATTGTTGTAGGAATCCCAAGTCAGGAGTGTATTTTTCATTTCTTTTTTGGTTCGTGATAGAATTGGAGGCGGTCATATTTATCCGGAACAGACAACAGTTCTTCTAGTGTGGGTCGAGACGAAATCATCACTCCTTTCATTTCTAAATATTGTGGTTCGCCGTCTATATACCGATCGATCTTTTTCCATTTTTTTATGGAAATATTATCGGAGACTTGTTCTATTAATTCAATATACTCCCGTTGATAACCGTCAAAACCCAAGTGAATCGTACACTTGATTTCTTGCTTCTTATACAGCCCTGTTTTAAAACCATTCATGGTATTTTGATATATTCTTCTTACGGGAGCGATATTACGATACAGTTCCGAAGAATACATAGAGCCGAATTTTTTAGGCTTGTATTTTTTGTACCCATCCTTTCCCAATGTGTAAAAAGGTTTTTCCAAATCGACTACCGCTATTTTTGAAATGAGGCGTAATGGAACATACTTTTTCCAATGTTCGACAATTCGATAAAAATCTTTGAATTGTTTTTCTGTCAAACGGACACCTACTTCGTAGCCTTCATCCATTCCGAGTTTGGTGAAGTTGGCAGTAAAAACAAATCCGATATTTTCATCCACCAATAAGAATTTTGCATGGAGTTTATGATGACATAATATATCAATACCGGCATCCGCCAATTTTGCCAACTCCTTATGGTTTTTTATTCTATTTTGACAAAAGAGCAAAACTTCCAAATTCGGATTCGATTGTTTTTTACGTAGGATTTCCTGAATCAATTGATGACCGGAATCAATTGAATAAGTGGATATAAAAACCCGGTTTTCCGCCTTACGTATCGCCTCTATTAATTCATTTTTTAAATTAGATTTTTCTTCAGTTATCGTATAAACGACATGACTATTTTTCAAAGATTTTATTCCAATTCTACCCAATGGTTTTGTCCTTGTAAATACGTCGGTGGCATTTTGCTCGTGCCGGGATTTTTCCCAGAAAAAATATTTGAATATCTGAAATAAGCTACGAGTTTGTTCGAGCGTCAAAACGACTCCCATTTCCAAATTATCCTTCATTGCTTTTTCGGTAATATTGCAAGTTAACAACATACCCATCGCATTTTCAGACAGTGGATCGACAATGACATATTTCCCATGAAAACCGTCATTGGTCCTTAAGAGAAACTTACCTCTACATTTTTCTTGTAGGAATCCGGAGTAGCTTTCACGCCCCCAGTGGTCATCCGTTTCATAGACACCTTCCTTCAAAAATTTCAAGGAGGTTAATATAAAAACTTTGACGCCTCTCCTCCTTGCCCTTTCCAATGCATTGAATACGGAACTATCGCTCAATAAAAAACTTTGCAAGCAAATAACCTGCTCGGCTTTATTTATCATGGCCACCAAGGGTTTTGCCAGCGTGTCTCCTTCGCCTGAGGGGTGAACATGTTTGGTACTAAAAGATATTTTTTTCCAATTTTCACGTTGAA
>JAHDCE010000374.1:3344-4902 GCA_020630045.1 Saprospiraceae bacterium
TCGGGCGGTATCATATCCTGTTCGCATTCTTCATACCTAAGTTGGCGGATGAATTCACTTCCCGCTTTTTCGAAATTTTCAAATGATGTTTGGTATCCATTTTTCCGCACCCATTCCTTGAGTAAGGCCTTGTGCCATTTGGTGGCTTGTATTGCATCAAATGCATTTACATTTATGTTTTTCAATGTTATGCCAGGAAATTCCATTCCTTCCCATTTAGGCATAACTATTGAAATATCGCGACGGAACGACAAATCATTTTTATCGAATGCGAGCAATAAAACCTGTTGTTCTTCATTCCAATGTGACTCTACGAATTTAATCGGGAAAAAACCACCGGAATCTTCCTCCCAAGTAGAATGTTGAGGCATCAATTCGTCTTTGACCATCTGTTCTGTAAAATCCATTTCATTGGAACAATTCCCTAGTATGACACGACTCTCTTCATTATCGAATTCGTAAGTGATTTTCATTGATTTCAAACCTATGAAAAAACAACTGTCTTCTATTTTATTAAAAATGACATCTCGTCCATTAAGATGGAATTCTTGTCCTTTCAGACGATGGATCATTGATGGCGTATTCTTTTTTTGATCTTTAGTAAATGCGACTTTATCACTAGCAAAATCGAGTTGGACAACATTCTGATGTAGATAATTTTCATCTGCATAATAGAGTGTCAGCAAACCTGATTTCGGTACAAAAAATTCCATTTTTTCCAGTGCCAGATATCCGATATCAGTTAATTCATATTCGGCATCTTCATCCCATTCGTCATCACGCGTATCTATATACCCACGTTCTTTCAATTGCAATAAAATACGCTGGGCCGCTTTTACGTTGAATTCATTTTCAAAGTGATCTTCTTGCAGCATATGCGCCGTGACCTCTTCATTTTCTTTAATGAACTGGAGTATGGACAAATAGGCCTGGTTCTGTTGCCGTTCCAAGTATTCCAATTGGATTTGGAACACTTCGACTTCGGCCGTTCTTTTTAATTGAATCATCGTGTTTATTTTTTTGAGGATTTTTTAGAATTGTATTTGGGTCGTGCCAGAAAACGGCTCGCCAATTCGCGTAAAGCGGGAGACGGGGAATGCTTTTTTAAATACTCCCGATTACCGAATAAAACCAATTTGAATCTAGCTCTTGTGAGGGCGACATTCAAGCGATTGTTATTCTTATAAAAAGCACCACGTGTGAATATGGAAAAGGAAAGCAATACGACATCCGCCTCATCTCCTTGGAATCCGTCCACTGTACAAAGTGTCACTTTCAATCCTCCGAATCGGAAGAATTTTTGTCCTTGGCAAAGGCGGTCGTTGTCTTTTAATATTTGCAGGGATTTTTCTTTATCATTTTCATATTTTTTAGTCGCTTCTCCCAAGTTTTCTAATTTCAATATTTCCTTTAAGGAACGGATATTTTGCATATCCCTTAACCGTTCCCGAATCAGTTCTTCTTGGTCGGCGTAAAAAGAAAGGACCGCTACTTCTAATTGCTTTTCAGGATGGTGTCTGACATATCGGATGAGTCGCATGAGTTCCCATTCGATGGC
>JAHDCE010000375.1 GCA_020630045.1 Saprospiraceae bacterium
GAATCGAAAGACAAGGATTCTAAAACATTAAAGGCGCTACAAATCTTTCAAGACGCCATCAGCACGCATCTCAATGATGAAGACCCGGTCGCATTAATAGATTTGGATTTGAAAAGATTGTCTTTTGTTTATCAAAAATCAGTCCTTCTAGACAAAAAGAAAAAGTACATAAGGTCTTTGGAAGATCTCAGAAAAAAATATCCGAATCATCCAGCTTTCGCTGAAATCAATTATAAACTAGCACTGATTTACAACAACGAATCCGAATATGACCCCAAAAAGGGAGATGCCGGCAAATGGGACAAAAAAACCGCATTGGAACTTTGCGAAGAGGCACTAAGTAAATTCCCTGATTCTTATGGAGCTAAAAAATGCAATCTATTACGTGCTGAAATCCTTGAAAAAACCATCAATCTAAATATTGAAGAAATGGTGCCTTCCGGCGAAAACACACCGGTTCAATTGTCTTACAAAAACATTGACAAGTTGTGGTTCAAGGTCGTAGAATTGCCTTGGAATCAATACGAAGCCTGGAGAAAAACCGATTCCTACCAAGAATTGGGATTCCTCAACAAACTCAATGTCGTACAATCCGGAACCTTAGAGTTGAAAAAAGTCGGAGATTACCGCAACCATACCACAGAATTCAAGTTCGAAGGACAAAATAAACCTGGATTGTACGTTGCCATGGTCGCTACAAATGAAGCATTCACAGATAAAAAGGAGGCAGTTTCATATATTTTCATCCAAATCACCGATTTGGCATACATTGCCAATCCGACAAGGAACGGATCTTTCGATTACTTCGTCACTCATCGCAAAACCGGAAAACCGGAACAAGGAGTCACCGCAGAGTTTTATGAAGATAAATACGACAGTAAAAAGCGAAGATATGTCAAAACCAAAGTCGGTGAAGCAACTTCAGATAAAACCGGGTACTTTTCATCCCCAAAAAATGTCAAAAGGGGATTCACCATTAAACTCCTTAAAGATGATGATATCATCAATGAAAACACCAGCTTCTATAACTATCGATACAATGAAGGTCGAAAGAATTCATCGACGCAATTCTTCTTGGACAGGCAAATATATCGACCCGGTCAAACCATTTATTTCAAGGGATTGGCTATACAACATAACAATGAGGGATTCCCTAAAATCGTCACCAACAAAAGTGCGGAAATCACCCTTTTTGACACCAATGGGCAAAAGGTAAAATCCATCAAAGTAAAGACCAATGAATATGGAACCTTCAATGGTACATTCCAAGCTCCGGAATCTGGTTTGCTAGGACAAATGAGACTTCATTCTGATTTCGGAAGCAGCAATGAATACTTTAGGGTAGAAGAATACAAAAGACCCAAATTCGAAGTGGATTTCCAACCCGTCACAGAAAGCTACAGATTAGATGACGATGTCACCATTACGGGTTTTGCCAAGGCGTTCGCCGGCAATAATATAGACGGAGCCAAGGTCACTTATCGGGTGGTCCGTCAGCCTCGATACCCCTATTGGCCTTGGTGGAGAGGTTACAATCCCTACTCTAGTGAAGAAATGGAAATCACCAATGGGGAAACCACAAGTGACGCCAAAGGCGAATTTAAAATTTCATTCAAAGCCGTTCCAGACAAAAGCATTTCCAAGGAAGCCAAACCCGTATTTTATTATACGGTATATGCCGATGTGACCGATATTACGGGAGAAACTAGAAGCAGTCAAAAATCAGTCTCCGTAGGCTATGTCGCCCTTGACATTTCCTTGAATGTAGGTTCCCAAATTCATATCGACAGCATGCAATCTTGGAAGGTCACCACTCAGAACATCAATGGTGAATTCGAACCTGCAAAAGTTACTATCCGAACGGAAAGATTAGAGGACTCAAAAGGTCCCTACAAAAAACGCAGATGGGAAACACCCGACCAACACATCATGTCGGAAGTGGAATTCAAAAAAGCATTCCCTTATTATCCATATAAAGACGAACACGAACTTCATAATAGAAAGGTCGTCTCCGTTCAGTTCGAAAATGAATGGGATACCAAGAATGGTAAAGAATTAGACATTTCGGACAAGCGATGGAAAGAGGGCAGCTACAAAATCACCCTTACTGGAAAAGACAAGTATGGTGTCAACCTCGAAAAATCATATTTCTTTACAGTTTATGACACCGAAAACAAGGAAATCCCGAACAGTTCTGATTTCTTCGTATTGGATACCAATAAAAAAATGGAGCCCGGGCAAACTGCTAACGTCCACTTCGGTAGTGCTTTCCCCGAGCCCTATTTCCTATTCGAAGTCGGGCATAAAAAGGAAATCGTAGTACGCGAATGGGTCAACCAAGAAGGACTCATCAAAAAGATGATGGAAGTCAAGGAAAAACACAGGGGCAACTTCCATTATTCTATCTGCATGATTAAAGAAAACCGATTCTTTAGCAAAAATGGAATCATCAATGTTCCTTGGTCGGACAAGGACCTGAAAATCGAATTCGCCACCTTCCGAGACAAACTTTATCCGGGTCAAGAAGAAGAATGGCGGATTAAAATATCCGGCCCCAAAGGTGACAAGGTTATGGCTGAAATGGTAGCGGGCATGTACGATGCCTCATTGGATGAATTCGCCGCTAACAGTTGGTCACTGAATCCACATCCCACATTTCATGATACCCAAAGGTATTCCGGCTATCATTTTTCAACCAACTATTCCCGAATCAAATCGGATGATTGGCAAACCCGCCCGGATGACGTGTATCGAAAATACCGATTCCTACATATGTTTGGCTTCAGTGCCAATGAATATTCATATCGCAGGAGCTACGCCAAGGCGATGCCTAAACCAACTACGGCAGGGACGCCACCGCCGCCACCGCCGCCAGCACCAGGCGAAGACGCGATGATGTTAGAGGCTGAACCCGCAGCAGACTCCATGATGACATATGACCCCGAGTCTTTGGATGATGCAGGATATGCAGCAAACAAAACCAGATCGGGCAGCGTAGAAAAACCTAAACCGAAGAAAAAAGAGTCGGAAGAAGAAAAATTAGATGATGTCAAAGTCAGAACGAATCTGAACGAAACCGTCTTTTTCTTCCCCAATATCAATACGGACTCCGAAGGGAATATCATCATCAAGTTCACCATGAACGAGGCGTTGACCAAATGGAAATTCCTAGGACTGGCACACACCAAGGACTTGAAAACGAAATCCGTCACCAAGTTCGTACAAACGCAAAAGGACTTGATGGTTCAACCCAATCCACCTCGCTTTTTCCGGGAAGGGGATAAAATCGAATTCATCGCCAAAGTGAGCAACCTGACAGAAAAGGATATGCAAGGAAGCGCCAAGCTCCAACTCTTCGACGCTATTACCATGCAACCCGTAGACGGTCTACTTGGAAATGACAATGCGACCGTTTCCTTCAATGCCAAACCGGGTCAGTCCGATGCATTGAAATGGACATTGGATATCCCAAGGGGAAAAGTGCCGGCCATTACGCACCGGGTCGTCGCTAAATCGGGCGACTTTTCCGATGGTGAGGAATCTTCTCTACCGGTACTGACCAATCGAATGTTGGTCACGGAAACGCAACCATTACCCGTAAGGGGAAAATCCAAAAAGGAATTCACCTTCAAGGGATTGAAGGAGTCTGGAACAAGTCCGACATTGCAACACCATAAACTGACATTGGAATTCACGTCCAATCCGGCTTGGTATGCGGTACAGGCGCTCCCCTACCTCATGGAATATCCTTATGAGTGTACGGAGCAAGTTTTCAGCCGTTATTACGCCAATGCCTTGGCGAGTAGTGTCGCCAATTCCACCCCGAAAGTCCAACAGGTGTTCGACAAGTGGAAAAATACGGATGCGATGAAATCCAACCTCAGCAAAAACCAAGAACTCAAGTACGCCCTCCTGGAAGAAACGCCTTGGGTCATGGAAGCGCAGGATGAGGAAACCCAAAAGAAAAATATCGGTTTGCTCTTCGACTTGGGACGTATGGCGAAGGAAAGGAATAAGGCAATCGCCACCATCAAAGATCGACAATTGAGCAACGGTGGATTTTCATGGTTCCCGGGTGGACGGGACAGTTGGTACATCACCCAATATTTGGTAGAAGGCATGGGACACCTCGACCGCTTGGGCGTAGAAGGCATCGAGAATGACCCGGAGGTCAAGGAGATGTTGGTGCGAGCCGTTTCATACTGCGATGACCGAATCGTCGAGCATTACGAAAAGCTGAAAGAACGTGCCAGAATAGGATCTGTGAAACTGGAAGATGACCACTTGGGAAGTATGCCGATTCACTATATGTATGCTAGGACGTTCTTCAACATTCCGATGGATAAAAAGACACAAGGCGCTTTCGATTATTATCATGGTCAAGCCAAAAAATATTGGTTGGACAAAGGCATGTACCAAGAAGGAATGATCGCCTTGGCATTGCACCGCAAAGGAGACAAAACCACAGCAGGAGAGATTGTCAAATCCCTACGTAGCCGTTCGTTGAACAATGAAGAAATGGGGATGTATTGGAAATACAACGGAGGATACTATTGGTATCAACTCCCCATCGAAACCCATTCCTTGATGATAGAAGTATTCGACGAAGTGGCGGGTGATGAAAAAGCGGTGGACGACCTCAAGGTCTGGCTCCTTAAAAATAAGCAAACGACGAATTGGAAAACCACCAAAGCGACCGCATCGGCCGTTTATGCGTTGCTACTTCGAGGCGACAATTGGTTGGTCGAGGACAAGGAGGTAGAAATTACTTTGGGTGGGCAAAAACTCGACCAAAGCAATATCAAAAAAGAAGCGGGAACCGGTTATTTCAAAACGAATTGGAAAGGCGAGGACATCAAAGAGTCTATGGCGGACATCACGGTACAAAACCC
>JAHDCE010000376.1 GCA_020630045.1 Saprospiraceae bacterium
GTGGCCCGAAACAACTCCCGCTTGTGGAAGACCAGAAAAAGGGAGCGGTTCTTTCATCATCCGGATTGGTTGAACCTACTCCGATAACATTTGAATGTGCGGCCGGATAATGAGGGGTGTTGTTATTGAAATTCATCATGCTGGCTACTACGACAACACCATTATTATATGCATAAGTTAAAGCGTCATTCAAAAGACTGGAAGAACTCGAACCACCGACAGACATGTTGAGTACGTGCGCTCCGTTATCTACCGCATAATAGATAGCTTCAGCCCACCATGAGTAATCTCCGAAATTCGAGTCGTCTAATATTTTTTAGTTCATGATTCTACAATTCCAATCTACACCGGCATAACCTATACCGTTATTGCCTGTTGCCGCAGCTATCCCGGCCACATTGGTTCCATGACCATAATCATCCGAAGCATTCGCTTCATTATATGCGAAATCATAACCATTGATGTCATCAATGTATCCGTTCATGTCCGTATCGGAGAAATTGCCGATTTCACCCGGGTTTGTCCAAATTCTTCCTGCAAATTCGGGATGATCCATCTTCATGCCGGTATCAAGGATGGCCAATATGATTTCATTGCTGCCGGTAGTCACGTCCCATGCTAAATCCATGTCAGTGTCTGCATCTGGTATTGCTCCGGGGAACAAGGGGAAACTTCCTGTGTTCAAAAGGCCGTATTGTAGATTGAAGTGGGTGTCGTCAGGGCCAAGGGCACATTCTCCCTTTACGCCAGCTCCTTGACCGATAAAGTTGGGCTCCACATAATTGAAAATACTGGTTCTTTTGTATTCCCCGACAAGTTCTAATATGTCTTTTTCAGCTTTAAATGTCAGGACGAACGTGTTCTTATCCGATCTTTTACCGGTCAGTCGAACGCTTTCGACTCCATGATTTCTATTGAGACCATCAAATGCTTCATTTCCACTAGAAAGGGGAGCTTCCGCAAAATTCCATTCCGATAAGGGAGTGTTGATTTGGACAATGAGTTGATTGGGCACAAAAGAGTTTTGGGCACAAAGACCGAAATGGAAAAGTAGTATGAGTGCAATGGATAAAGGCGATTTTTTCATGGGTTTTTATTGTTATTTTTATAGCGGAAAAACACTAAGTTAATCCGAATTGTAATGCTAGACTTAATTGATTGTGATTTTTGTATCAAATTGACAAATTCTTACCATGTTTTATTATAGAATAATTCTAAATAAAAAACCAAGGAGGGTTAACCGAAAACCAACAAGCCCAATTCCTCATTAATTGTATACATTTGCAGCGATAGCAAGGAAGAGTTTGAATTGAATTTTCCTTGCGGCCAAATATCAAAATGTCATTATCATTCTGAATTATGAGTTGGTTCGTTAAATTCCTAACATCTTCTATCGGCCAAAAATTGGTGATGAGTCTCACCGGTTTGTTTTTGGTTACGTTCTTGTTGGCCCACCTTTCCGGTAATTTGCAATTACTCAATCCGGACGGAGGAAAAGCCTTCAATGAATATGCGAAATTCATGACTTCCAATCCTTTGATTAAAACCGTTTCTTATGGTTTATATGCCGGGATTTTGCTTCATGCCATCCAAGGGCTTTTGCTTTGGTCAAAAAACCGAAAAGCGAAGGGAGTTAAGTATAAAGCGAAAAGCGGTTCCGGAACCACTTGGGCTTCTAGGAACATGGCCTTGTTGGGTACGCTTATCCTTATTTTCTTGTTTATCCACATGGGAGATTTTTGGTGGAAAATGCACATGGGAGAAGTGCCATTGATGGCAGGTTCGAACGACGTTAAAGATTTATATCTCAAGGTAGATACATCATTCTCTCAATGGTGGATCGTATTGATTTATGTTTTATCAATGATCGGGTTGATATTTCACCTTCAACACGGATTTAGTAGTGCTTTCCAAACATTGGGATTGAATCACAAAAAGTACACGCCACTCATCAAAGGAGTGGGGAACTTTATCGCTTTTGTCATTCCTACATTATTTGCGATCATTCCTATTTTGATGTTTTTTGATGTGAATCTTCCTTTCATGTTACCACATCTATAATCCTCTTTTTACCAATTAATAAAATTAGAATATTCAGCATATGAGCCATATACTAGATTCTAAAGTGCCAAAGGGAGACTTGTCCACTAAGTGGACGGAGTACCGAAGTAAGATGCCCCTAGTCGCTCCCAATAATAAAAGGGGGATTGAGATTATCGTCGTGGGTACCGGACTAGCGGGTGCGTCCGCGGCAGCGACGCTTGGTGAATTAGGATACCAAGTCAAATGCTTTACATTTCACGATTCTCCTAGAAGAGCCCACTCGGTGGCTGCCCAAGGAGGAATCAACGCCGCAAAGAATTACCAAAATGACGGTGATTCTGTATATCGCTTGTTTTATGATACCATCAAAGGTGGTGATTACCGTTCAAGAGAAGCGAATGTGCACCGTTTGGCGGAAGCCAGCCGTAATATCATCGACCAATGTGTTGCTCAAGGTGTTCCTTTTGCACGTGAATATGGTGGATTGCTAGCCAACCGTTCTTTCGGTGGAGTGCAGGTAAGCCGGACTTTTTACGCTAGAGGACAAACCGGACAACAATTGTTGATTGGTGCCTATAGTGCCTTGTCCCGTCAAATT
Organism: Saprospiraceae bacterium; assembly: GCA_020630045.1. Classification (GTDB taxonomy): domain Bacteria; phylum Bacteroidota; class Bacteroidia; order Chitinophagales; family Saprospiraceae; genus JAHDCE01. The sequence continues at coordinate 2,642 of JAHDCE010000376.1, forward strand.
TCAAGAGGCAGTGTCAAAATGTACAATCGCCATGAAATGTTGGATTTGGTGGTAGTCGATGGAAAAGCCCGAGGTATCATTACTCGTAATGGTGTTACGGGAAAAATCGAGAGACATGCCGCACACTGTGTCCTGCTTGGAACAGGAGGATATGGTAACGTATTTTATCTTTCTACCAATGCGATGCATTCGAATGTGACCGCTGCTTGGCGGGCACACCGACGTGGAGCATTCATGGCGAACCCTTGTTTTACGCAAATCCACCCGACTTGTATTCCGGTTTCAGGGGATTATCAATCCAAATTGACCCTGATGTCTGAATCCTTGCGGAATGACGGACGTGTATGGGTGCCCAAGCGAAAGGAAGACGTAGGGAAAAATCCTTTGGACATCAAGGAAGAAGACCGGGATTATTACTTAGAAAGGATATATCCGGCATTCGGTAACTTGGTGCCACGTGACGTGGCTTCACGTGCCGCAAAATATGTATGTGACGAAGGACGCGGAGTAGGAGCCACCGGCTTAGCGGTTTATCTTGATTTTGCTTCCGCGATAATTAGATATGGAACAAGTGAAGCCAATGTGTTGGGCTTGGATAATCCATCAGAAGCCAAGGTGAAAGAATTAGGGGAAGAAGTGGTTAGGGCCAAGTACGGAAACCTATTCCACATGTACGAAAAGATTACGGCCGACAATCCATATAAAACTCCGATGAGAATTTATCCGGCTGTCCATTATACAATGGGTGGACTTTGGGTGGATTACAATTTACAAACTACTATTCCCGGGCTTTTCGCACTAGGAGAAGCCAACTTCTCTGATCATGGAGCGAATAGATTGGGCGCTTCTGCATTGATGCAAGGATTAGCGGACGGTTATTTCGTCATTCCTTACACTGTGGGTACCTTCTTAGCGGATGAAATCAGGACGCCGAAGATATCTACGGATTTACCGGAGTTTGAGGCTGCTGAAAAAGAAGTCCGTACCCGAATCCGGGAATTCTTACAGAAAAACGGTGATCAATCCGTCGAAAGTTTCCACCGTCGATTAGGAAAAATCATGTGGGAATACTGCGGGATGAGTCGTAATGGAGAAGGCCTGACCAAAGCACGTGATATGATTCGGGAATTGAGAAAGGAATTTGAACAAGATGTGTTCGTTCCCGGTTCACAAGATGAATTTAATCCGGAATTGGAAAAAGCATTGCGAGTTGCTGATTTCTTGGAATTAGGCGAACTGATGGTTTGTGATGCCTTGGATCGCAATGAATCATGTGGTGGCCATTTCCGTGAAGAATACAGTACTCCGGAAGGAGAAGCGGATCGTAACGATACGGATTATATGTATGTGGCCGCTTGGGAATGGCAAGGAAAAGGCGAAGACTGGAAATTGAATAAAGAATCTTTAAATTATGAGAACATCGAGGTGAAAACTCGTTCTTATAAGTAATTTTTCAATTGAAAATTAAAGGAAATGGCAGATACAATTAATATCACGGTCAAGGTTTGGCGTCAAGGAGGAAAGTTCGGGAATGGTCGTTTTGAAACCTATCCTTTGGAGAATATCAGTACTCACATGTCCTTCTTGGAAATGTTTGATGTGTTGAATGAAAAATTGATTGGCAAAAAAGAAGATCCGGTATCTTTCGAACACGATTGTCGAGAAGGTATTTGCGGAACTTGTAATATGGTCATCAATGGACAACCTCATGGGCCGATGGGTGGAACGACCACTTGTCAGTTGCACATGCGTTCTTTCAAGGACGGTGCAGTCATTACAGTTGAGCCATTCAGGGCGAAAGCTTTTCCGGTCATTAAGGATTTAGTGGTGGATCGTTCGGCTTTTGATCGAATCATCCAATCCGGTGGATATGTTTCGGTCAATACGGGGCAAGCCCAAGACGGTAATGCCATTCCGGTCGAAAAAGATACATCTAATAAGGCAATGGATGCGGCGACATGTATCGGTTGCGGCGCTTGTGTCGCCGCTTGTCCGAATTCCGCTGCGATGTTGTTTACATCCGCAAAGGTCGCTCACTTGGCCATATTGCCACAAGGACAAGTGGAAAGGAAAAAGCGTGTTCAGGCCATGGTCAATCAAATGGACAAAGAAGGATTCGGCTTCTGTTCCAATGTAGGGGCCTGTGAGGCAGAATGTCCCAAGGAGATTTCAATAGAAAATATTGCGATGATGAATCGTGAATACATGTCAAGTGTTCTAGGTTCTGACAAAGTAATATTTATTACATT
>JAHDCE010000377.1 GCA_020630045.1 Saprospiraceae bacterium
CAAAACCCGATATGAACTTTACCCAATACTAGCTACCTTGTTTTATTTGTGGCTTGCGTTCAAAATTCATGTGAATTTTGAACGCAAATTATTTTTATTTTATCTATTTTTTGCGTATATTTGGATTGTGTTATTATTCTCTCATTTGTAAAAAAATCATGTATGATTCAAAACACTTTTTTGGAGCATTGGAAGAAAAAAAGTAGTGGTCAGGCTGTAGCTGCTGATTACTTTTTGAAACCTGTTTCACCCTATCGTGGCAAAGTGCCCAATTTGCTGGACGAAGGAAATCCGCATTCGAATTTTATTGGAGGTTTAATCGCGAATGATGAATTCGTCATCACGTCCTCCGAAGATTCGAATCTTTGTATTTGGTCCGGAAAAAACTTAGACCTCGTTCGAGAAATCGTTCAAGATAATCCGGCCAACTTTTTAGCCATTTCACCGGATGGAAAACATTTCGCCGCGGGCACCGATAGCTATACCATCGACATTTATGAAATGGGAAGTTGGGATTTGGTCCGCCGGCTGGAAGGACATGACGGTTATGTTTCTAAAGTGAGTTTCGCACAAGGGGACAAAATCGTTTCCATCTCTCGCGATTCCAGTGTTAAGGTCTGGAATTACAAAACCGGCGAAGAATTACTGAATATGAACAACCACGATGAATGGGTGTACAGTTTAGGGGTTCATCCGACCGAGCCGCTTGCCATTACCGGAGCCTTGGATAGCAGTTTGCATGTTTGGAACCTGGAAACCGGCCAATGTATCGAATCTCCGGTTGACGGAAGTAACCTGATCTACATCATGGGGATGACCATCGGAGGAGATAACAATTCTGAAATCGGAAACCGTAAATCCACTTCAGCTGCCATGTGGTTGCCGAATGGGAAGGTCGTTACCACCGCTTACGATGTTGTCGTATGGGATCCGAAGGACTGGTCGATGGTTTGGCGTAGTGAGGCCGGGAGCAAGCAAATGCGCTCCTTGGCTTATTTGGAAAAAGAAAACATCATCATCACGGTATCAGGAGTCGTTGAAGGTTGGAATGCGGATACGGGCGAAAAGGTGTTCAGCCAAGTAGCGCATGGCGGAAAAGAAATTTATAGTTGCTTTGTACAGGGCCGTAAACTCTACACTGGCGATGCCAAAGGAAAAATCAGGGTTTGGGATATTGACGGCTTGATCGCATCCGGTGTCAATACCCAACACAGCTGGGGTGTTTCTGAAATGTGGGTGACCGAAAACCAAGAACATATCGTCACCGGTAGTTTCGATAATACGGTTATCATTTGGGATAAAAACGGAGTTCCGCTTCACCAATTCAAAGGATTCGAAAGTGACACGACTCCATTGGGGCCGATTCCTACCGATAACAATTTGCATGTTGTTTCCTCAAGCGGTTTAGTCACCATTTTGGACATCGAAAACCGGGAAGTACACAAGCAGATTCCATTAGATCGCTCCTTGATTGATTTTGATGGTTTGTATTGGTTAGATGAAGACCGTTTTATCGGTTACACCCTGTCATATCGTTCTCGAATCGTGAATGTCAAAACCGGAGAAATCCAGGTGGTGGATATGAATTGTTCATTTACCGGTCATCAGGAATTGGGCAATGGAAAGGTGGCTTTCACCACTTATCCGACCCGACCGTTGGATGTGCCTGAAGAAGATTATTCAGATGAGTATGAAGACGAAGACGGGCGTCCGAAACAAGTATTGCTGGATATCGGAGCGACATTAGGTACGGATGAATACGAAACCTATTCTCCTTTGGTGATTTTTGATGCCCGCAATTTGCAACTTGTCAAGGAACTGTGGATTCGTCCCGTCCTGAAAAAAGACGATGACAATTATTATCCCAACACGATTCGAAAATCGAATAACAACAAAATTTGGATCGGATACAGCGGTGGAACGACCATCGTCTGGGACTGGGAAAATGAAACCCATCAAGATTTTTTCAATCCTGTTGACTTGGAAGCTTCACTATACATTTTCGATTTCGGAACCGAAATGGCCGTGGTGGAATATGCAGGAACCGCAGTCACTTTCGTGGATTGGGAAACGGGAGAAAGTCGTGTCGAATATTGGAAAGGGGAAGATAAAGATCGAATTGTCTCCTCCGTTGAAAATGATTTGATGGCTTTCGTTGATGAGCAAGGATTTTTTACCGTCTTGCACATTAAAAATCAAGATATCCTATTCAAGGAGAGATTGGGGATGGATATACGATTAATGGAGCTCAAAGATGGCAAATTGTACATCGGTTCCGAGGAAGGATCGACTTCGGTGTTTACTTGGACGATGGACAATTGATTTTGATTTTTTTACAAATGAAAACCCCTCCCGAGGTCTCGGGAGGGGTTTCTTATTTTGCGGTGGTTTCCACCGAAAAATATCGATATCTTATACCAAATTCATTCCTCCGAATACTTCCATCACTTTGTTGACGTGATCTGCCGAAGTGTTCAAAAGAGCCATTTCGTCTTCGTTCAATTTCAATTCTAGGATTTGCTCGATTCCGTTTTTGCCCAATTTGACAGGAACGCCCAAGAACATATCCTTCAGTCCATATTCTCCATCCAAATAAGCACAACATGGGAAGATACGCTGCTCGTCACGAACGATGGCTTCAACCATTTGAGCCGCTGCAGCTCCCGGTGCATACCAGGCGGAAGTACCCATTAATTTAACCAATTCGCCACCACCTTTCTTAGTGCGTTCGACGATGGCATTCAATGTTTCGTCGTCTATCATCTCGGTGACGGGGATACCCGCAACTGTCGTATAGCGAGGAAGCGGCACCATAGTATCACCATGACCACCCATCAATACTGCTTGGATGTCCTTTGGAGAAACATTCAAGGCTGTAGCCAAAAACGCTCTATAACGTGCCGTATCCAAAATACCGGCCATACCGAATACACGGCTTGAATCAAGACCCGAAGCCTTGAATGCCGCATAAGTCATGACGTCCAATGGATTGGAAACGACGATGATAATCGGATTGTCTGAATATTTAAGAATGGATTCAGTGACGGATGTTACGATTTTTGCATTTGTAGAAATCAAATCGTCGCGGCTCATTCCCGGTTTTCTAGGAATTCCTGCCGTGATAACAACGATGTCCGAACCCGCAGTTTCGGCGTAATCATCTGTTCCTCGGGTGTAGGTGCTGTAGTAATCTACAGGCGCTTGTTGCCAAGTATCCAACGCCTTTCCTTTGGCGAAGTCGCCTTTAATGTCCAAAAGGACTACTTCTTTTACTACATCCTTATGGGCGAGGACATTGGCTACGGTGGCTCCAACGTTTCCTGCGCCGACTACGGTTACCTTACTCATTTTACGTGAAAATTTGATGTTTTAAAATAATGCCGCAAAAGTAAGGAAAATTCATGAACTGCGCTTTTTCCCATAGGGGAAATAATATTGTGGATGGGTCTTGGTGAAATCAAATGATATTCATATCTTTGCATCCCGATTCTAAAAAGAGAAAATACTTCAGTAATGAAAAAAGGAATTCATCCGGAAAATTATAGAATGGTTGTTTTTAAGGACGTATCAAATGATGAAACATTCGTCACTCGTTCTTGTGCACCAAGCAAAGAAACGGTTCAATGGGAAGATGGAAAAGAATATCCATTAGTTAAAGTGGAAATCTCTAGCAGTTCCCACCCATTCTTCACCGGAAAAATGAAATTCGTGGATACCGCCGGACGTATCGATAAGTTCAACAAGAAATTCGCGAAATTCAACAAGTTTACCAAAAAAGAGGAAGAAGAGGAGGCCGAATAATAGCCAAATTATTCTTTTAGTAATCTTAGAGGGAGTCCACGGCTATTTTAGCCGTGGACTTTCGTATTTTTGCGAAAATTCCCTTTTGGGAATGATAAGATGTTATTACGAAAAATGAATGATGGGCAAATCATCAAAGACTTTTTATAATGACAAATCATGTTGGAAAACTAAAATCCCTCAACCGCCATGTCAATGAACATCATATTATTCGACGATGAAAAACGGGACCATTTGTTACCACTCGTTTTTACCAAACCCGTGGGTGAACTCAGGCTCGGTATTCTGACGATTCGTGAAAAATGGGAGAAACGACTAGGAGGCAAGGTTTCGTATATTACTCAAGATTACCTTTCTAGGAAGTATCCGCTTGAAATAACGGAAGACAATATCGTCATTAACGGTTCCGTATTGCCTTCTGATATGCTCCAACGATTGGTCAGTGAACTGGACTTCAATGAAGCTTTGTTGAAAGGTGAAGATTTGATCGCCGCCCGCCTCAATGCGGAACAGTTCCAACGTCTGATGAACGATGAAGAGGTGGACAGTCTGGCAGGTTTTGATTTGGAGGACACTCCTTTTTTGAAAATCCAATATCCCTACGATATATTCAACTTGAATGCTCAAGCTATCGAAGAAGATTTTGCCTTCTTGACCCGTAATCGGAATTCTCAACCGATCAGTCATACCAACCAGGTCATTGCAAGGGAAAAGATTTTCCTAGAAGAAGGCGCTAAGGTGGAATGTGCGATACTCAATGCGACCGACGGCCCCATTTATATTGGGAAAGATGCCGAAATCATGGAAGGTGCGATGGTCAGAGGCCCTTTGGCTATGGCGGAAAAATCCGTGTTGAAAATGGGAGCTAAAATATATGGCGCCACGACACTCGGTAAGTATTGTAAAGTGGGGGGAGAAGTCAGCAATTCCGTATTTATCAATTATTCCAACAAAGGACATGATGGCTATCTAGGAAATGCCGTTATCGGAGAATGGTGCAATATTGGAGCGGACAGCAACAATTCCAATTTGAAAAACAACTATTCAGAAGTGAAATTGTGGGATTATCCTTCCGGAAA
>JAHDCE010000378.1 GCA_020630045.1 Saprospiraceae bacterium
GAATAAAATCTCTAATTCTAGCTCTCATAAAAAACAATTCGTAATAATGTCTATTGAAATATAAGGATTTCATTTATCTTTGCCCTCCTTCAATCGGGATGTAGCTCAGTTGGTAGAGTACACGTCTGGGGGACGTGTGGTCGCTGGTTCAAGTCCAGTCATCCCGACAGTTGAATGTCAACGGATTACAGCAATAACTGTAATCCGTTTTATTTTTTATAATGGATTATGATAAAATCCCCTGAAAGAAATAATTCGACTTATCTTGCATATAAGAGTGAGTGTACCATTAAAAAATAAAACCATGTTACCATTCAATCAATCCTTCTACGACAAATATCAAATCAAAATTACGGAAGACGCCATTGAGAACAATGAATATCCGCTGGAACTCCAACGGGCCATGGAGAACATCAAATATGCCTTGGATGATAGGGATATGGAGGGTATGGTATCTATCATCAAAAGTTGGATCAAAGGATATCCAAAAACACCTGAATTATATAATTTGTTATCGAATGCTTATTCGATAGAAGGTAACTACAAAAAAAGCGACAAGGTAATTCGTGAAATGGTTCGGAAATTTCCCGACTATATGTTCTCCAAAATTCAAATGGCACATATACATATCCGAAATGACGAATCTGAGAAAGCTCTAGCTATCTTGAAATCCCCGAAAAGGATGCTCAGATATAGAATAAGGGGATATTTGCACATTTCTCAATTCTTAGCTTGGATGGTAACCCTTGGCATTGCCCATTCGGACTACGGTAACGAAGAGGAAGCCCGCGATTGCTTACGTATGCTATTGGATTATGGCGATTGGGATTTGCCGCAAATCAAATATTTGGGTAACAAAATCAATCGGAATAAATTTAAACTCGGGAAAGGGGCGGATTTTTATGACAATACGCCCCCGGTGATTCCTCACTTCAAGATTACCCCGACGGACGAGAAACCCGTTTTCCATCATCCCGAAACAGAGTGGTTGTATCAATTCTCTAACGAAGGATTTCCCGTTGAGAAAATAGATGCTTTGATGGCGCTACCTCCCGAATCTTTTAAGGAGGACTTGGAAAAAGTCGTTCTCGATAGTTTAGCACGTTACGCATGGTACTATGATAATTATGATGCCTTTGTCGAGGAAGAACAGAGTTTTTTGCCTAACGCCCTCAATTTTTTGATGTTCCTAGGAGATGAAAAAAGCATGGAAATCGTGTGGGATGTCATCGCACGAGACGATGATTTCATTGAATATTGGTTGGCCGACCAAGGCCCGGAATACTTTACTCCATTGTTTTATCATTTAGGAAATAAGCGAATCGATAGGTTGGTCGAACTCATAAAACAACCGAATGTGGATACTTGGGTCAAGGCTTATGTTTCAAATGCGATCGGTAATATTATTGTTTATCAGCCGGAACGGAACAAGGAGGTGGAAGGGTGTTTCTCCCAACTTTTCAATTTCTTTTTGGACGAGGAGGATGAAAATATCTTCGATACCACATTGATGAATTTGATCATGAGTGAAGCCGTATCATTAAGAATGAAAACGCTCCTCCCTTTCATTGAAGAAATGGAAGAAATGAAAGTTTTCGATCCCATGATTAGGGGTACTCTGGAAGAGATTAAAAATGAAATAGATAAGCCACCATTCAAGAGTATTGATAGATGTGTCCCCTTGGATATATATCAAGCTTTTGATGGCTCTTATTTGGAAATCGTGGACAAAGCAGAGCCGAAAAAATTGTTAGAAAAACTGGATGAGGAAGAAAAAGATGATGTTGATAAATACTTGTCTGAATTATTTATTGATTCAATCAGAAACTATTTTTCTGAAGAAATTTAACCATGTCATATCAATATATCAAACCCTCTTTCTTCATATTAGGCGGTGTCAAATGCGGGACATCTTCATTGTATAGGTACATTAATGAACACCCGGCCGTATTGCCTTGCAAAACAAAAGAACCTCTCTTTTTTCTAGGCAAAAATTTTGTAAAATGGTGGTGGAAACGCAAACAGTATTTTTCTTTATTTCCCGAAAGGGGAAAAGAAGGATGGGTGGAAGCAGACTGGCTGGAAATCGGCGATGATGAAAAAATGAAATCCGACCGCTTCCGTAAAATGAAAAAATCGGGGCAAGAATACATCACCGGAGAAGCCAGCGCCATCACCTTACACGCCACGCATCCGCCGTCCCTTAAAATGATATTGCCGAATCTTAAATTTATCGTTCTGGTACGGAACCCGACCGACCGGTATTTTTCTCATTTTAGGATGTACGAACGGTTCCACAAGGAAGGCAAACCCGGATATGATTATCCCCCTTTAGGGGAATATGTAGAACAAGAAATCTCGAATTTCCGACAAGGAAAAAATACAAGATTATTAAAACAAGGACTGTATCAGTCGCATATCGAAAAATGGGAAAAAACATATGGTTCGGAAAAAATAATTGTCTTGCCTACCCGTGATTTTAAACAAATAGAAACCGCCCAAAATCGAATGTCTGAACTGTGTTCGTTCCTAGGATTGATGAATCATGATTTTAGTGAGATTTTGAAAAAAAAATTCAATAAAGCATCACTGGATGTTATGGACGAAAATATTAAAAAAACACTAGATGATTTTTACGCGCCATACAACCGATCTTTTTTTGATAAATATGAAATTAACTTGAAAAGATAGGGGAGGTTGGGAAACAAAAAAATCAATATAAAAAATCCTTTTGTTACAACCATCGCCTTTGCAGTGCTTGCATTCGTCCGACCCGCTTTGGGTGTTTTTTTGTTGCCTCTGTATTTAGAACAACTCACCGCTGAAGCATTGGCTATCGTATATTTGTCACAAGTGGTAGGTATTTTTATAGGAATAGTCGGAACCCTTCAAATCAACGCTTCTATGCGTACCTATTATTTTGATTATGTAGATGATCGTATTCAATTAAAAAAGTATGTCAGCACTATATTTTCAATAGGTATATTTTTCGGATTCATTTTCTTTATATTTTTATTGGCAATAGGACCGATTTTGTTTCCGATTCTGTTTAAAGAAAACAGTTTGACTTTTTATCCCTATGGAATAATGGTCGCCGGAGCCAATATATTAGCAGCAATCAAAACGACCTATTTGATTTATTTAAAAAATGAAATAAGAGTAAAGGAATTCGCTGTTTGGTCATTGTCTCTCGTTTTATTATCCGTCTCCTTACAAGCTTATTTTGTATTGGCTTTAGATTTGGGTGCGATAGGGGTCTTAGGGGGGGCTTTAGGCGCTCAGTTCATCACCACATTAATGTTGGTCATATATCGTTATGACCTATTGACGATAAAGCCTGATAAAGACATGGTCAGGGAGTCCCTCAAATTCTCTTTGCCCATAATGGTCTTAATGGTCATAACGTGGATATCCACCCGGGGAGACCGTTTTTTAGTAGAACGATTCCTAGATTTGAATACGGTCGGTAAATATGTGTTGGTCGTTACTTTAGGGGGGATGGTGCTGACCATCAGGACGGCATTGAGCAGCGCGATACGGCCATATTTGTACCGTTTTTTTAAGGCGGGCAGAATTGAATATAAAAAACAAATCAATGCCATTACGGCATTTAGTTTTTGGATGTCCGGACTGGTTTCGAGTGGTATCGTTTTGGTGGGGACGAACCTTCATTTTTTAACGAAAAACGAAGACTATATTTCGACTGCCGAATATTACTCACTTGCTGTATTGGTATTTTATATATTATCCTACACTTCCGCCTTTCAACTCCAGTTGTATTATGTCAAAGAGTCCAAGGTCGTAACCCGCATCTCATATATTTCATTGCTAGGGCTGGTATTGGGGTATTTTTATTTGATACCCGAATACGGGATGTATGGAGCTTTGATTATGGGGCTTGTTTCCAATGTGATTACCACTGTCATTTTCGCATTTGTCGCTCAACGAGAATATACCGTTCCTTATCAATGGAGAAAAACATTTTTTATTCCATTCCTTGCCGTATTTTTTATTTTAATATTGCAATATGTCGCCATTCAATTGGGGTGGAGTTATTCGATATTCGGTATCGTTCAATTCTTGTTTTTTATAATATATGTCTTCCTTTTCGGAAGGTCGGATTTTATCATGGTATTCCGTGCCGCAATGCCGGGTGAAAATAAAAAAGCCATTGATAACATCTGATAGTTTTCTATTTTTCTAATCCATTAATTTCATCAACACTTAGTCCTGTAGCCTTAGAAATATCTTCTAGTGAGACTCCCATTCCCAGCAAATTCAATGCAACTTCTTTTATCCCTTCTTGTTTTGAAGTATCTACCACATTTTTTAAATCCCTATAATATTTCAAGCTGTCCTCATAGTTCTCTCTTTCTTCAGGTGTGAAGTTGGCTATCTCGGCAAGGCGAAAGAACTTATCAAAGATTTTTTCCTGCAATTTCATAGGTCTATCTTGTAGGTTCGGCAGATGTCTGAAGAGGTAGAGCCATTTATCGTAGTTCGTTTCGAGTTCTTCCTCTGTTTTTATGAACTTTGGCATTTCCAAGTAGATGAAAGTCAGCTTATCATAAAAAACTTCTCCTTGCTCGTTTTTGAGCTTCACTACCGTTTTGACGTTTTCGTTACTTTGCCCGTCTTGGAACTTAAAATCTAAAATGCCAACAGTATAAACATGAGCCAATTTGAAATCCCAATCTCCTCGCTTTGCTTGTTCTTGGATGGGAAAAGTGGAATAGTAAACGCTTCTATCCTTGAAGAAATTCTGCTTGGCTTTCTGGACTTCAACGATGAACTTACTTCCATCCTTCCCCGTGCAGTATAAATCGAAAATGGCTTTTCTATCAAGCGGACTTCCCC
>JAHDCE010000379.1 GCA_020630045.1 Saprospiraceae bacterium
ATATTCCTCAAGAAATCGGCTCATCCTTGGCAAAATTCCATTTCACATTAAAAAAAACTAATTTAGAAGGATCCTAGTATAGGTGAAAGCGGACTTCGATGAACTTTACAACCCCTCCGCATGATCTTCTCCGCGATTGTCACCCACACCGGTCATGGAGCCATCCGCTTCAATGAGAATGGCGTCGACTCGTCCGATTGGGGATCGGGTTTCTACCACATGTCCCATCGCTTCCAATTGACCGATGACCTCCGGAGAAAGGCTTTCTTTTTCTATGAAAATCTTATCCGGTCTCCACTGCGAATGAAAGCGTTTTCCATGGACGGCCTGTTCCAAATTCTGCTTGTATTCTATGACATTGACAATCGTTTGGAATACCGAGGTGATGATAGTCGAACCGCCGGGTGTTCCGACAACCATGAACAATTTACCATCTTTGGTGACGATGGTAGGTGTCATGGAGCTCAGCATTCTTTTGCCCGGTTCGATGGCGTTCGCTTCGTTACCAATCAGGCCGAATTGATTCGGTACGCCGGGCTTCGCAGAAAAGTCATCCATTTCGTTGTTAAGGAAAAAACCGGCACCTCCGACGACGACTTTCGATCCATAATTGGAATTGATTGTTGTGGTGATGGAAACCGCGTTTCCTTCCCCATCAACGATAGAGAAATGAGTGGTTTCTTCACTCTCGTCCGGTAGCACGATGACGCCGGCCGCAACAGAGTCACTACTGGTCGCCGCATCCGGATTGAAGTCGGATATCCGAATGGTATTATAGGTGTCACTCAATAAGGTGTCTATCGGTACCGGATAAAAATCGGAGTCTCCCAGATGAGTCGCTCGATCAGCATAAACACGACGTTCGGCTTCTGTGACGATGTGTACATGTTCTTTGGATTGGAAGGGATATTTTTCCAATCCCATTTCCTCCGTGATATTCAACAATTGACACAAAGCGATTCCTCCGGAAGAGGGTGGGGGCATCGAAATGATTTCATATCCTTTTTTGTATTCCTCCACGACCGGCTTTCGCCAAACGGCGTTATAATTTTTTAAATCTTCATGATTGATGATACCGTTACTGCGTTTCATTTCCGCAACGAAGAGATCTGCGGTTTTTCCTTCATAAAAACCGGTCTTGCCATTTTGGGCGATTCGACGTAATGTTTCCGCCAAATCCGCTTGTTTGAACATTTGTCCTTTGACAAATGGGTTGTCACTAAGGAAAACGGTGGGTTGAGTATTCCAATCCCTGAATTCTTTTTGATACCTATTGTAACTCTGAGCCTCTCCTTCTGTCAGACGATGGCCTTCTGCCAATCTAATGGCCGGTTGTAATAATACGGGCCAATCCAATTTGCCATATTTGTTGTGCGCCTCTACCATTCCGGCGGTCACACCAGGAACTCCGACCGCCAAATGTCCCGAAGTGCTCAAGCCTTCTATTACATTTCCTAGAGAGTCCAGGTACATATCCCTTTCTGCTTGCCCCGGCGCTTTTTCCCTAAAGTCCAAGGTATTGGTATTGCCTTGGGCTGAGCGGTAAACCATGAAACCGCCGCCACCTATGTTTCCCGCTCTGGGGAAAACTACTGCTAGGGCGAACTGTACGGCGACGGCGGCATCTACTGCATTTCCTCCTTGCTCCAAAATTTCCAAACCGGCTTGTGTGGCTAGGGGGTGGGCGGCTACAACCATCGCCTTTTCTCCTGTCGCTACTTTTTGGATAGGATAGATGGGTTGATCTGTTTTACAGTTTAAAAAAAATAATATTGGTAAGAATGTGGTAATAAATTTAATAGATATGTTATTTTTTTTAATATTAGGCATGGTCTTTGAAGTATTGAATGTAACAGAATCAGTGATAATCAATTTTATATTGATAAATGAATTGACAGGGACAAGTTAAAAACAGATGCTATGAAGACCAAGCACACATCACTATTATTTTCAAAAGGAGTGTTGACAGCCATTTTATTTTTTTCAATGTTGGGTGTCTTATTCCTTATTGTAGCCCTAGGAGATAAGATATATTGAGTTTTACAGCGTGATTTTGATTACAAGAGTGGTGCCCATGTTGGGAGGCTGGGTGCCATTCTTTTTTCTCTTTTTCAAAAAGTGGGAAGGAGTGCTGTTTCTGTATTCGAGGTGTTGTGATTCGCAATTGTTGGGTGACTTCACTTGGGATTATTATACTCAAAATTAAGTGGTTTGCAATTTTTTGTCTAACTCTTTTGACCTTTCGCTTCTTTAAAAATACTCGACATAGCTACGGCTATGTCTGTGCTTGATAAATCGCCAAAGAACAAAATAGTATCGTCATAATTATTTCACTCCACTTAATTTCGAGTATAAAAACGCCCCACTGTCATTGACAGCGGGGCGTTTTTTATTCGCCGTAAGGCGGCAAAAAAAGAAAGTTTAGAACATTTCTGTTCCTGCAAAGTGGAAGTTTCCTTCGATTAATGCATTTTCATCAGAATCCGCACCGTGAACCGCGTTTTCGCCGATGCTGGTCGCATACAAAGCACGGATAGTACCCGGATCTGCTTCTGCAGGATTGGTCGCTCCGATTAACTTACGGAAATCGCTAACTGCGTTGTCTTTTTCTAAGATAGCCGCTACGATAGGGCCTGATGACATGAACTCGACCAATTCTCCATAGAATGGGCGCTCTTTGTGAACTGCATAAAACTCGCCGGCTTTTTCAGCGGAAAGTTTTGTATATTTCATTGCTACGATACGGAAACCCGCTTCGTTGATTTTTGCTAGGATAGCACCGATGTGACCATTTTTTACGGCGTCCGGCTTAATCATTGTAAATGTACGGTTACCAGCCATTTTTTATTTTTTTATTTGGATGAAAGAATCGTTATCAAAAAATCGCTGCAAAAGTAATCAACCGATATGGTTTAGGAAAACTTTTTTATGAATCATTAAATGTTATCATCAAACAATTACTAAACTTCTTATTAATTTTAGGCCGCACCCAACCCAACATTTGTTATACAAAACCAGCCAACTGGCAATTTTACATTTATGGATAATATCAATCAGCTTAAATCATTACTTTCCAACCCTAAAAAAATAACGATTCTTTCTCATCGCAATCCGGACGGAGATGCGATTGGATCTTCATTAGGACTTTACCATTATTTGAAGGACTCTGGTCATGATCCAAAGGTGATTTTTCCTTCGGAATATCCTGAGTTCGTCGCTTGGCTACCGGCGGCCGAAACTTGTTTGGTTCATGATAATGAACCGGATTTGTGTAATCAGGCAATTGAAGATTCGGAAGTCATATTTTGCTTGGACTTTAATGGCTTGGATCGTGTTGATCCGATGGCGAAATACATAAAGGCGAATCCGGCCCCTAAAGTGATGATTGATCATCACCTAGAACCGGAGGATTTCGCTCAGTATATGATGTCGATACCCGCCGCCAGTTCTACCTGTGAATTAATTTATGAATTCATGGATTTAATGGGCGATGCCAGCAAAATGACCTCTGATATTGCTACATCTTTGTTCACCGGAATCTTGACGGATACAGGATCTTTCCGCTATTCGACTCGTCCAGAAACTTTCAGGATTGCGGCTCAACTTCAAGAAGCAGGTGCAGATGTGTATACCATTCAGAATATGTTGTTCAACAGTATGGAAGAAAAGGTATTGCAACTCCTAGGACATTGCTTGGCGAATCGGATGATTCTTTGGCCCGAAATCGAAGCCGGAGCCATCTATTTGACCAAGGAGGATTATGAGAAATTCGATATCCAAAGGGGAGATACTGAGGGCATCGTCAATTACTTATTGAAAATGAAAAAGGTCAGGGTCGCCGCCTTGATTAAAGAGCAACCGACCATCATTAAATTTTCATTGAGGTCCAAGGGAGATTTTTCAGTTCAAATGGTCGCTTCCGAATATTTCAATGGGGGAGGTCATAAAAACGCATCAGGCGGTTATATGTATGGAACCGTGAAAAAAGCCATTCATACTTTCCGTAAAGCGGTGGAATTACATTGGGAAAAACAAAAGTCATCTATTCATTCATGAGAACATTTCAATTTCTGAGTTTAGGTATTTTATCATTGTTGTCCGGAATCGTGATATTTTCTTGTGGAAATGGGGCAGAGGATTCAAAGGCCCATACATTCCATATGATCATCGACAAACCGGGCGATGAAATCTCTTTTGGGGATTTCGTAGCATATCATTTGAAACAAAGAGATGACGAGAAGGTCATTTACAGTTCATATGATGAAGGGGGGAGTAAGAAATTCACCGTCCCTTCCGAAGAGACCTTAATGACTGAAAACGGACTTCCACCGATCACTGAAGCGTTATTGAAAATGTCGGAGGGCGATAGCATGGTAGTGAAGATTCCTGTTGCTGCTATGGATCCTGTTCCTCAAGGCTTGGAGAATAGTGAATTTATGTACTTCGATATTTCGGTCATCAAACATACGAACCAAAAGAAATTGAATGAAGCCAAACAGCGAAGGAAGGCCCAAGGTTTGAGCT
Organism: Saprospiraceae bacterium; assembly: GCA_020630045.1. GTDB lineage: Bacteria > Bacteroidota > Bacteroidia > Chitinophagales > Saprospiraceae > JAHDCE01. Next base: position 4,525 of record JAHDCE010000379.1, read on the forward strand.
TGGTTCCCGAGATGCGGGAATGGCTGAAAGAAGTGAAAAGCACTAGTGGTGATGATCGATTCATGGTGCGGGATGGAGGAGTGAAAGTTGAGTTTTTAAAGCGTGGAAGCGGTACCCCGATTTTAGAACATGAGGAAATCGAATGCTTTTATATCGGTATGTTGGAAGATGGTGCGACTTTTATAAATGTGTATTTGGAAGAAGATCCTGTTAAAATTGTATATGGAGAAGGCGCCTTAATTGATGCGTTCAAGGAATTGTTGTCTGAGTGTAGAAGGGGTGATGAAATGAGGGACACCATATCAAAAGGCTTATGGTGTGGC
>JAHDCE010000380.1 GCA_020630045.1 Saprospiraceae bacterium
AAATAATCCGATACAATGGGTGTTTTAAAGCGACAAATTGAATGAAATTCAAGTAAAAAACTTCTGTTAATTTAAAACAAAAATGATAAAATTATGAAGTACATTTTGACACTCTTTTTGAATTTAATGATAATATTCTGTTGGGCTGGTGAATACAAGGTTTGTTCATGTAATCCTGAAAGCGATTCGCTCCAATTGGTTGATTTATACCATATGACAGGTGGTGGAAACTGGAATCTTCATGATGGTTCTTATAAAGATTACAATTTGGTTACAGATGTTTGGGAATGGAATGAAAATATTCCGAATAAGGGAAATAATTGGGATTTTTCAACTCCTTTTTCAACATGGCATGGTGTAAAGGTCGATGAATTAGGATGTGTGAAGGAATTAGTTATAAATAGTTGTGGTTTGACGGGTGTTTCTTTTCCGAATATAACACTCCCATATTTGGAAGAATTATATTTTAACTCAAATGGATTTACAGGCACAATTACCGATTTTACTTTCCTTCCGAATTTAAAAGCACTCAATTGTTCATTCAATGACTTTATTGACAGCATACCCGATTTTTCGAATTTACCGAACTTGAGACATTTAAATTGCCAAAATAATAATTTGTCAGGAGGGATTCCTGATTTTTCAAACCTTCCGGAATTGAGGGATTTTAATTGTAGTTATAATGAACTTGATGGAGGTATCCCTGATTTTTCTAATATTCCCGAATTGAAAGAATTTAGGTGCTCATATAATAAAATACCTGGTGCCCTTCCTGATTTTTCAAATCTGTCTAAATTAGAAAAATTTAATTGCACTCAAAATAATCTTTCAGGTGGTATCCCTGACTTTTCTAATATTCCTGAATTAAAGGAGTTCAAATGTCCATATAATAACTTTGGTGGACGAATTCCCGATTTTTCGAATTTACCGAATTTGGAATATTGTGATTGTCGTTATTGTAGCTTTACTGGGGTCATGCCAAATTTTTCATCTTTACCTAGTTTAACTAATTTCGATTGTTCTAGTAATAGTTTAATCGGTCCACTGCCTGATTTTTCAGGAGTTCCGAATTTAACTTATTTTCAATGTTCATATAACAACTTAGAAGGTCCGATTCCTGATTTTTCGGGAATACAAAAAATGCGAAGTTTTGTTTGTAATAACAATAGATTGAATGGCCCACTTCCCGATTTTTCCAACTTGCCTGAATTAAAGGAATTGAATTGTTTTAGAAATAAGTTAACTGGAAATATTCCTGATTTTACCAATTTGCCTGAATTGGAAAAGATTGAAGTCGGTTCTAATTATTTTAATGGTAGCATCCCTGATTTTTCTAATGTTCCCTTGTTAAGATTACTTGATGTTTCAGGTAATAGTTTGACAGGAACTATCCCTGATTTTGCGAATATTCCCGAATTGGGGAGTATGTATATAAATTCGAATTTTCTAGAAGGAGGGTTGCCTGACTTTTCAAATCTACCTGAATTGCAAATTTTAAACTGTTACCGTAACAATTTGTCAGGCGACCTGCCGAACCTTCATGATAATTGTGTTAAATTAAAGTCGCTTTATTACGCAAATAATAAATTTACCTTTAGTAATATAGTCGATACATATTTTCTGAATGAAGAATTGTTGAATTTGCATATTTATTGGCCTCAAAAGATGATATTTAAATCCACAGAACGACAATTAAATGAAGGAGAAGACCTTCTAATTGATTTAGCGGTTGATGAATTTGTAACTACTAATATTTATTCTTGGTACAAGGACGGGAAGTTGGTTTTTACAAAATATGGGGATAATGATTTAGTCTTTTCAAATATACAAGTATCTGATGCTGGAAAATATGTTGTGGAGGTGACAAATTTCAATATTCCAAAATTGGTTTTAGAATCTTATGACATTATTATTGGTGTCACTCCAATACCGGGTTGTTCCTCTCTCCCTTCTAATATTTCTCATAATATGTTGACACCAACAACAGTTAGAATAGATTGGGATGAAGTCCCGGGAGCGACTAATTATCAAGTTAGATATAGGAAAAAGACACCTGACAATTCGGAGCCTTGGAATACTTCTGCAACGGGAAACAGCGATCCTACCAAAATAATTTCTGGGCTTGACGATTTAAATAATTATGAAATAAGGATTAGGGCTTATTGTACCGGTTCTTGGGGCAACTATTCCGATATCTATCGCTTTTATTCCAGCACTTGCGACTTTCCTGACCCTGGTAGTTTTCAAGTTACGTTTCCTACACCCGATAAGGTGAAGATACAATGGACGCCGGTAGATGATGCCACCAAATACCAAATCCGTTATCGGATACTTGGTGCCAACAATTGGGTGACCATCGGAACCACACCAGGCAACTATTTCAAGACGATATCGGGACTCAATCCAAATACCACATATCAGTATCGGATTAGGACAGATTGTGCAGGTGTTTTTTCTCAGTATAGTTTTATCACTCCTACTGAATATTTTTCAGAATTCACGATGCCCGTTTTGCGGACAGACCAACGACGGATAAAAGAAGGCAATGCCCGAGTATATCCCAATCCATTCAATGAGTCGTTTCAAATTGAAATAAGCCCCGGGAAAGGTCAAGCTTTTTTCTCCTTGGTGGATATGCTAGGGAAAACTGTCCGACAAGGAAAAATACCCCTCACCTTATCTCAATACCAAATCCAAACGTCCGATCTTTCATCAGGAACTTACATCCTGAAAATTACTTATAAAAACGGCGAGGAAGAGGTATTGAAAATGGTAAAATAACACCCATCACACCCAAACACCATTACACGAAGTCTCCTAGGATATACTGATATTCGAGGAGACTTCTTAGCTTTGTCCTTGGTGCGACAAGTTAGGATACTCATATTATCCAAAAAATATCCCTATCCGGTGATGGACGGGGAGTCATTGGCGATGACGACCTTGGCGGCTTCTTTAGTCGAAGCAGGGGCTACAGTCTCGCTATTAGGCATGAATCCAAGCCGGCAAAAAAAGATTTTTGACCAACGGGATTTTAAGGATAGTCCATTTGAACAAGTCGATATCGTACCTGTGGATAATGGAATCTATGTGAAAGATGCTTTTTCGAATTTATTTTCTTCCGATTCCTACCACATTGCCAGGTTCGTTTCAAAAGCATATGAGAAAAAACTGATTGAAGTCCTCCAAGCAAGTGATGTAGACATCATCCAATTGGAAACGATTTATCTAGCGGCATATATTCCGGTAATCCGGAAATATTCAAATGCCAAAATCGTATTGCGTTCCCACAATGTCGAATATGAAATCTGGGAACGAATCGCCTTGAATACCAAGAATCCGATTAAACGATGGTATGTTTCTTTATTGCAGCGACGCTTGAAACGTTTTGAACAAGATTGTTTTAAACAATACGACTCCGTATTATTCATTAGCCCGAAGGATGCCGAATTTTACAACGCTGCTGGATTCCAAGGAGATTCAATAACGATCCCTATCGGAATCAATGCCGAAAATTACCATCCGGATTATTCGTCGTTTGATTCGAATCCGCTTTCCATCTCATTCATCGGTTCCTTAGACTGGATGCCAAATACAGAGGGGCTTGACTGGTTTTTGGATGAAATTTGGCCTGTCGTAATTCGTGAAGTACCCAAGGCGAAGTTGTATGTAGCCGGTCGCAATGCTCCCGAAAAATTACTCAAAAAGAAAATTAAGGGTGTTGCTATCCTAGGAGAAGTCAAGGACGCCAAAGCCTTCATTAACGAACATCCATTGATGATTGTCCCATTGTTGTCGGGTAGTGGTATGCGGGTCAAAATACTAGAAGGTATGGCCTTAGGGAGATGTATTTTTACGACCTCTATCGGCTTGGAAGGAATCCATGCTCGACATGGTGAAGAAGTTTTAGTAGCGGATTCACCTACTGATTTTGCTTCCTTGTTGGTTGGAAAATTATTACAATCAAAAGGCAATATTCAAGTAGGATGTAATGCGGAGCGGTTTATCTCCGATGAATTTGATAGCAATGCCATCGGTAGAAAATTACTTGAATATTATCAAGAAATCATTTAGCTGGATTTTAACCCGGCAGCCCGTTAGCGAAAATTCGCCAACTTTTTACAATCCCCGGCGTTTTATGTGGGTAAATGGTTAAATAACCCGTACATTTGTGAAACAAAATCATGAAATCATGGCAGGGAAGAAAGGAAAGGAATCATTTCAATTAAACACCATTCCGGAAGCGGTAGAGGACATCAAAAAAGGTAAGGTGGTCATCGTAGTGGATGACGAGGACAGAGAGAACGAAGGAGACTTCATCTGTGCGGCCGAAATGATGACTCCCGAGTTGGTGAATTTTATGATAACTCAGGGTAGGGGATTGCTTTGTATGCCGATTACGGAAGATCGCGCAAGGGAGTTGAATCTGAACCTGATGGTAAAAGACAACACGGTATTGCACCAAACCGCTTTTACCGTTTCCATCGACTATAAAGGATTGGGTTGTACGACCGGTATTTCCACTTATGATCGTGCTACGACGGTCAAGGCCGTTACCCGCCCTGATGCCAGACCGGAAGACTTTGGAAGGCCCGGTCATATTTTTCCGCTTATCGCGAAAAATGGAGGCGTCCTCCGGAGAACGGGGCATACTGAAGCTTCGGTCGATTTAGCGAGGATGGCCGGACTTTATCCCGCAGGTGCCCTGATTGAAATATTGAACCAAGACGGTACAATGGCGAGAATGCCACAATTGGCAGAATTGGCCAAAAAGTTCGATTTGAAAATCATTTCAATCAAAGACTTGGTCGCATACCGAATGAATACCGAAAGATTGATTG
>JAHDCE010000381.1 GCA_020630045.1 Saprospiraceae bacterium
CAGAAGGATTTCAAAGTGGCTTGGATTTCCTCAACTTCGGCAAGGGTAAATTCGCGATTGCTTTGGTAAATCCAAACACGGGCGGTATCGGGTAAACTAGAGAATAATTCAGTCATGGGTATCAGAAGAAATTGACTAGCTCCACATCGAATACCAAAACTGAACCGCCGGGAATCGTTCCTCCGGAAGTGATATGGTCGAATTCTCCGTATCCATGTGCGGATGGAATGTAAAGTTCAGCGTGGCCGGCTTCCTTCATGTATGGAATTCCTATTCTCCATCCGGAAATCATTTGGGACAATTGGAACTGGCGTGTTGCATTGTCGGAAGTGTCGAATATGTTTCCATTTTCCATCAAGTATCCGGTATATTTTACATTAACCGTGGAACTGATGTCCGGATGTTCGTCACCGATTCCTTCTTCGTTGAGAATGATGAAAATTCCTTCATCCGTTTCGATGGCTTGGTCGAGTTTGCCTTGTTCAGACAAATATTCCTTGATTTCTTGTCTTTCCGCTTTGATGGAATTGTCTTCACAAGCGAGTTGGGTCAATGCTAGGGCTAGAATGAAAATGAATCCGAATCTGAATTTCATATTTGAAATTTAATTTTTGCGCAAAGTTATGAAATAAACGATATATGTCATGAACGAATACTAAAGGAAATATGATGTCCTTCACCTAGGAGAATTTATCCTCTTAGCCGGGCGACAAGTCCGATACAAATAATTAAGGCGAGGGCGCCGACGATTCCTGAAACGACCCATTTGGTCTGGCGGGATTTGACAAGATTTTTCCAATAGAAAATATTGTGTTGATTAGGAGTACCTTGGCCGTATTCGACCCGCCAATTTTCCATTAAGGAATTATCGAGGTCAGGGTCTATCAAGTCCAAGGTAAAAGAGATGCCGGGCGTATTGATTCGATAGCTGAATGAATCCACTACGGCACCGTCTTGCGAGAACAGCTCCAATTTGTCCTTTGATTTGTCCAATCCGAAATCGAAATTTCCTAGGACATTCGGGATAAAAGGGAAGACCTTGTGAAATGCCGATGAGTCACGACACAGAACCAAGTATCCATTAGGAGGAATGGAGCATTCGGGAAGTGTGAATGTATTTTTTTTATTCTTAATGATCCATCCGCTTAAATTGACGTCGTCAGGTGTGCGGTTGGCGAGTTCGATCCAGTCGCCGGCTTGTTGGTGATAACAGCTGATTTCATTGAATGCGATAGTGTCCAAGAAAGGGGAGATAATAGGATTGAATACTGCCTTGATGTCAATTTTTTCTTTGTCTTTTAGAAATAATACCAAGGAGGGATCTTGTTCGGAATGGCCTTCCCAATGTGAAAATTCATAACCCAATCTCGGAATGGCTTCAATGGAAATAGGAACATTTTCAAAATAAAAACCTTCGAGTCCTTGTCGGTAGCTTACTTTTAAATTGTTATTGACCATTACTTTGCCCCGTCCTTCGGCAGAAACCTTTACTGGGACTCTTTTTCCGGTAGCGAATTTTTCCGAAAGGAAAGTCCACATATAAGCCGGCCGTTTTTGGGCGAATGACCGCATACGATTGTGGTGGATTTCCCAATTTTTGGGACTGTGTTCCCACTTTTCGAACTGGCGTGGCATTTCGGGTCGCATCAATTCTTGGTGTCGATTGATGTGGTTGATGACCGTATCCGGCATGAAGGTAGTGTTGAGTCGGTCGGCGAAACGATTGAGGAACATTTCACGATATTCGGTATTGTCCAATAAGCCACGAAGAAGGAAAGTGCTCCATGGTGGATTCGGCCAGTCCGGGCCCTCGGGTTCGGTATGGAACTCCAAACTGTTTTCGCGGTAAGCCCTTGGTTTCATCAATCCGAAACCCCAGTCGGTGTCAAACAAAACCCATTGCCATTTACCGCCGGGTTTACGTGGGCGCCAGAATTTGATGTTCCCACCGGCGTCCACATTGTCTATATAGATTTGTAAGATTTTGTAATCGGTGAAGTTGGAAACGTCCATCAACCTTCCTAGGAATTGATAGTTTTTGTCCAAGGACATATCATTCTCTTCGATGAAGGAGAGCATGTTGTTGTAATGGGTCTTGGTTCCGTGCTTGAGGGCTTTTTGATGTTCGAATAAATCAATACTATCCGCACTGACATCCTTGTGGTGGGAGGCGAGGAAGTAGGGGTTTATTTTTTCTCTGATGTAATAAATTCCCCAGTATTTTCCATTGAGATAAACATGGCAGGGACGGTTGTTTTGCTTGTCGATATCCCAATCGTCAACGAGTCCGGTAATGATGGCATCCCTTCCGTGTGCTTTGCCCCAATCACTTCCCGCATTCCTGAGGATGAAGTATTTGAATTTGTCCATCTTCGAGTTTTCGAAGAAGCGGTGCCGCATCCTTTTTTCACCATACTTGAGACGAGAGATGATGACCATTGATTTTTGGGGAAATGTCCGGCTCATCCCACCGAACAAACGCAATCCGGTGGGACTGCTGTAAATAAGCGAGTCGCCGTTCCAGAATATTTCTGTTCCCATTCGGTATTCTCTACGAGTCCAGAAATTGGCACCGTAAAGTCCTTCACCGATGATTTCGTTTTCTACTCCGATTTCGAATATGCCGTCGATGCTGTCGAATAATAATTCGGGAGGGATGGACAATGAGACGACCGGCCAATCCGTCTCCGGTTCATTGACGAAGTAAGTGCCGGATTCGATTCGACTTTTGGTTCCGTCCGAATGGTATAGGATGGCTCGGATGACCATACTCGAATCTATGGAAATCGGGTTTTTGAATTTGTCCGATTCGCGGGTGGGCTCTGAACCATCGGTCGTGAATCGGATGACTCCTTGACGATCTTCTAAAATTGAAATGGTAACCTCAGTGCCTTCGGGACAATTGCCAGGCGCGGGATTGAAGCCTACTTCGGCGGGGTGGAGGACTTGACCGCCGCATAAGGTGACGTAGGACACCAGTAGGAAGGTTATGACCGTTTTCCATTTCACAGGGGTAAAGGTAATACTGTCCTACGAAAAATCATGAAGATGTTGCTTTGAAGATGTTGATGCACTGTCTGCCAAATAAAAAACGGTTTCCGCTACAGCGGAAACCGTTAATCATATATGGGATTTCATCTTTATTGGTTGATTTTACAATCCGGAAGTAATGCGGGTAAGTCCTTTTTGAATAAAGTATTTTCTTTATCGATGAGATTGTAAAAGTAAATGGAAAGAGATTTTAATTCTTTTAAATTGTTAAGTGCTTGAAGAATTTCTTCTTTTTTGACTGAAACGTGGTAATAGTTCGTACAGAGGTGCAGGTCCAATGTTTCCAATTGGTTCAATTCGGTATATTGTTTTGGGAACTCTAGGAATTCATTTTGACCAATATCTAAATTTTTTAGCTTTTTTAATGGTGACAAATCTACCAAATCCGCCAATTGGTTACTTTGTAAATTCAAGGATTCTAAATCCGTTAATTGCGATAATATTCGGGTGTTTTTTTTATCTGTTTCTATTGCTTTTTTATTTGAGGCTTTTTTTTCTTTGAAATAAAGTCCGATTCCACAATTATATAAATTAAGATCTCGAATTTTGTATTGTAATAAGCTGTCAGGAATTTTCGATAAAACGATTTCGGATAAATCCATTTTTTGCGACTTGGAATCATAACATGCATCAAGCGTTTCTTTTTTCTGAGCGTCACTTCCATGTTCTAAAATAAATCCGATAGAAGTTCTGTCTCCTTGTTGAAAGGCTTTCCATGCCAAACTGAGTGGGTTAGTCGTATCAACCGGTGAACCGGTGATGATTTCAAAAATCGGAAAATTGGGATAATAATTATATACGGTCGCACCTAATTTGAATTCTTGTAATTGTTTAAGGTTTTCAATTCCTTCCGGAAAATCCGTTTTATGATAGTGTCCTAAAAAATTAGTAATATTTAATTTTTTGAGAGCGGATAGTTTAAAGATATGCGTTGGAAATTTATCCTTGTATTTGTTGTTGCTGATGTCTAATTCTTCGAGTTCCTTCAATTCAAGAATCGCCGGATTCATGCCCTTCAATTTATTATTCGACATATTCAGTCGTTTTAGATTTTTGAAATTTTTTATTCCGGCCGGAATGGTTGATATTTTATTTCTAGATAAATTGATGGAAGTTAATTCCGGAAAATGAAATAATACCTCCGGAAATTTTGTGAATGCTTTTCCCGGAAGGGAACATTCGCCATCTTTTATTATTGATTTAATAAATTGTTTTCGTTGTTCCAGAGATCCTTCGGTAAGTAGGTAATTCGCTCCTGCTCCGTATTTGTTATAAATAGCTATGGCGAGCTTGTAGCTGTTTATATGGTTGCCCCATCCATAACGTTTAATATTGGTTGCAATGGTTTTTTCTGTTGCTCCGTAGTGGCCTTTTCCATCAATGGGAAATTTTCTTTTCATTAAATCATGAACGCCTTTCGAAGCATGTTTTTCAAGCATTTCTTTCGACTGCTGTTTGAGGTTTTTGTTGTTGGTGATTTTGAAGACACCGAACACTTCCGTGATGAGTTCTTTGGGGAAAGTGTTGTGTTTCATAATTTCAAAGGCGACTTGGGTATTTGCGTCGTCTTGACTCAATAAAAGGTTGGATAAATTTTGAATTTCCTCCTTGGATAACTGCATATTTATCAGTGGTTTTGATGTTTTTAAATATACGAAAAATTATCCTGGATTCGTAGTTTTTAGGAAGGTTTTTCTCCTCTTTTTGTAATTGGTTTTTAATCTGTGAATTCTCCGATGCTTGCGTCGGGGTCAATGAAAAAATAGTTT
>JAHDCE010000382.1 GCA_020630045.1 Saprospiraceae bacterium
ATAGCCAAACCGTTATTTTGAAAATCCACTTCGTTATTCCCCTTAAACGTAGCTATGGCTATGCTTTGCGGCGAATGCCTCGTCTATTCCCAAAATAACAATTTGTCTTTCATACAAAAAATTTCGTGATAACATCTATTATATTGAAAGGGAAACGGGCGGAGAATTTTTCTCCGCCCGTTTCCTTTTGGAGTATTTTTGTTACCGGATTGAAAATTGCAGGGAAATATTGTATCTTTCATATTGTTCTTCCCCGGAACCATATCGCAAATCATTACCAAGTTATGTTATTGAAATTCCGCATTTCCATCCTAGGATTATTCCTTTCAATATGTTTGTTCGGACAACAAGACGCCCAGCAAATCCAATTAAAAAGAGGAACTTTGCCCATCATGGTTCAAGGGGAATCTTTCTCTCCTTATGTTTCTAATTTTAGTACTGTAAAGGATGGCGGTAGTTATTATATCGTGTTGCGGTTTAATGAAACGAAATCAAGAGTAGATCGTGAAAATCTTTTCATCAATAAAGGAATCGAACTACTAGGTTTCCTAGGAAAAGATACTTATTTGGTGAGGTTACAAGAAGAGGTTTTATACACTCTAAATCCAAGTGAATTAGGTATAAATGCTTTGACAAAATTGTCACCTTGGTTTAAAATCGCACCGACCTTGGCTGATGCCGAAGGAGAGGTTCAAGTCAATGTCGGTTTTGCCCATAGAATGGGAGAGGACAAAATAAGGAAGGACTTCGCCAGCTTATTTCAATCATGGGAAAAATTTCCCGTAAGGGGAAAGATGGTAAGGCTAACGATAAGTGCGAAAGACTTGGATAAATTAGCTGCGATTCCTTATGTGGTTTCTATTTCTCCGACCGCCAAACCCGGAGCGTTGATTGCCGAGGCAATCGAATCGCATCATGTACCTTTTTTGAATCATCCAAGTGGATTGAATTTAACGGGAAACGGAATCAGTGTTGCAGTTGGTGATGGTGGTATGGTTTCGACTCACCAAGATTTGGATAACAGGATTCAAAATGCGGGAAATGTCGGAGTGAGCGATCATGGTGCTTTGTGTGCCGGTATTATGGTAGGCGAAGGAAATCTTTATTCTCCGGCAAGGGGCGTGGCTCCTTCCGCATCCTTGTATGAGGAATATTATGAAAATCTGATTTATGAAGATAGTACCTACTTCTTTGATCATAATGTGATTGTCACTTCAAATAGCTATGGAAAGGGCGTTGTTTTTGGGACATGTGTTGATGCCGGGAATTATGATGAAGATGCGGAAGACATTGATTTTTCTCTCCGTGAATTACCTGAAGTGACCCATGTTTTTGCTGCTGGGAACGATGGTTCGAAGACATGCGGTTCCTATGCGAAGGGGTATGGTACGGTGAAAAACGCTTGGAACAGTGCCAAGAACCCAATCATCGTTGGAAATATTCGTGATGACAACAACCTCATCCTATCGACTTCAAGCAGGGGGCCGACAAAAGATGGGCGAATCAAGCCGGAAATCGTTGCGGTGGGAAGAATGGTCTTTGGCCCCAACTCAGATAACAATTACGGACAAGGAACCGGTACCAGCTTCGCAACCCCTATGGTGGCCGGAATCGCTACCTTGCTTCAAGAGCAACACAATAATCTTCATGGAACCAACGCACGGGGAGATTTGATCAAGGCCATTCTGTGTAATACTGCCGAAGATTTGGGTAACCCCGGCCCTGATTTTATTTATGGTTACGGAAAAGCCAATGCATACAGAGCTACAAAAGTATTGAATGATGGTGCATATGTTCTTGATGAAATCGGGATGTCCGGACAGAATACACATACCATTTCAGTTCCTTCGGGCGCTAGTAGTTTGAAGGTCATGTTATATTGGCATGATAAAGAAGCTTTGCCATTGGCGACCAAGACCCTTGTCAATGATTTGGATTTGCAATTGGTGGACCCCGGTTCCGTTGCTCATTTGCCGCTCATTTTAGATACGCTTCCGAGTAACGTCGGCAATTTCGCCGTTCCGGGAGTCGATCGGATGAACAACATGGAGCAGGTCGTTATCGACAATCCTGCCGCCGGAACCTATAATATTCAAATTGACGGATTCGATGTGCCTTTCGGCCCTCAAAATTATGTCGTGGTTTATGAGGTGATACAAGAACACCTCGCCTTGACCTCCGTTCTAGGAGGCGAGGAATATTCTCCGGGTGAGCAGGTGAAAATCAGCTGGGAGGCAGCAGGGCATGATTCCCAAGATTTTACATTGGAATATTCTATTGATAATGGATCGACTTGGACGACGATTTCAGCAGCATTGGCAGGGACGAACAGGTATTTTATATGGACGGTTCCTGATGCGATAACTGACCAAGGGTTGGTTAGGGTTACTTGGAATGGAACCGGATTATCCGCCGTTCAAAGTTTTACCAACTTTAATATCATGAATGAGGTCACCGGGCTTTCCTTGTCCGAAGATTGTTCGGGAGGCGGTGTGTTGAACTGGTCTGCAACTACCAATGCGACCAGTTATGATGTTCTTCAGTTTTCTGGAGGTGTAGCTACTGTCTTGACGAATACGACTGACTTGTCCTATCCCTTGACCGGATTGACTATCGGAGAAAAATATGTTTTTAGTGTAAGAGCGGTTTCTTCAACGGGTTTATTAGGGCGAAATACCGTCCCCGTAGAATTCATTCCCAAAGGCTTACCAAGCGGTATCATTAATACCTTTCCCTATGAAGAAGACTTTGAAACGGATGATGGTGGGTGGTTCACCTCAGGAAAAAATGGCACTTGGGAATGGGGTAGTCCGGCAAATACGGTTATCAATCATGCGGCCAGGGGGGACAAATGTTGGGTGACGAATTTGTCAGGAGATTACAACTCTTTAGAATGGGGATATTTATATACACCTTGTTTTGATGTTTCTGCTCTTGCCAATCCAATGATGTCCATGGCTTTGATTGTAGATACTGAGGATAACGAAGACACTGATGAGTTTCCATTCGATTATTTGTTTGTAGAATATTCAACTGACGGTCTAAATTGGGTATACTGGGCGGCGAGTCCTTCAAATACGAATTGGTACAATAACGAGTTTGGTTGGCCTATTTGGGAAGGTACGGAAGATTGGTGGCATACCGTTTCCGAAGCCATTCCTCCGGATGGCATTGCCGCCGGTAAAATCATGTTTCGTTTTTTGATGTATAGTGATTCTGAGGTCGTTCAAGAAGGAGCGGGTATCGATTATTTCACGATTTACGATAACATTCCGATTTATTCTGGGCCTTCGAATGATGCGCTCCCGGCACAATCCGTTTCCGGTTCGGATTGGGTGCATTTTGATGTTGCCGGCGAACGACTGTTTTCTATCCATCCGAATGGAGAAAATTTAGGAAATACAGAAATCGAAGTGAGTATCATAGATACGCTTCGCGACGATGGCGTCCAATATTACCTTGGAAGAAATTGGAATATCCTCCCGGAATTCGCGCCTACCGGCCCCATTTCCGTAAGGGCATATTTTACGGATGCCGAAATGGATTCATTAAGATTGGGAAATGGAGACTGTCTGGGCTGTTATACGCTTAACGAGGCATTTATGGCCGGTGTGACGAGATACACCGGACAAAATAAAGACCTTGTCCTAGAAGACAATGAGTTGTTGGGATTCGACTTCCTAGCAAATAGCAATGTGGTTGTCACGCCCTATGACAAAGGTTATTGTATTGAATTCGAAATTGCCGATTCCTCGGAATGTTATATCAATGCGCTCAATCATTTGATTGCTCCTGACTGTAATGATGGATTTCAAAACGGTGATGAAACCGATATTGATTGTGGTGGTACGGTATGTGACCCTTGTCCCACCTGTGACGACGGAATCATGAACGGAACAGAAATCGATATTGATTGCGGTGGTTTGGAATGTCCATTGTGTCCTTGTCCGGAACCGGCGAATGTAACTGTACTTTCCAATTCAGGTCAACGGGTGACCGTATCTTGGGACAATGATCCGGATGCGATTTCTTATCAGATTCGCTACAAACTCCAAGGAGATCCGGATTGGATTAAAATTGGTAATTCACCCGGAAACGATTTCAAAGAATTGTATCCCATGGAATTGGGAGGAACTTATGTTTTCCAAGTCAGGAAGCAATGCTCCGCCGGCAATTGGTCTTTGTTCTCTACTCCTGCTGTGATATTTACCATGCCGATTTGTGATTATCCGACCAGTTTGTCTTATTTCCAATTGGGCTCCGGATATCATCGTTTTACTTGGGATGCGATGCCTACTGCAATCAAGTATCAAATCCAGCATCGACCCGTCGGGGGGACCTGGACTAGCGGCATTGGAACCACGCCGGGTAACGATTTCAAAAGCTTGATAGAATCCACGTTCATCCCCGGAAATGAATACCAATTCAGGGTACGGACTTTGTGTGAACTCGACCCGAGTATCGGAAAGGATTTTTGGTCTTTGTATTCTCCGCCGGTCAACTTTGTTGCAGGAACTGCCACTACAAAATTATCCGGAGTCGAATCGAAAGCAATGTCCGTTTATCCTAATCCGACTGGTCGTGATATTCATATATTATGGGATGGATTCCTAGAAGGAAATGTCAATATTGAGCTGCTAAATATCCAAGGAAAAGTAATTGACCGATTGTATTTGTTAACAAAAGGCGGTGAACTGAAATTGGATGTCGGCGATTTATCGGCGGGGTGTTATTTCATTCGATTGACCACCGAGAAAGGGGAGCAGTCCCATTCGAAATTTATAAAGAGATAATTTCTTTTTA
>JAHDCE010000383.1 GCA_020630045.1 Saprospiraceae bacterium
ATCTTCATGAGTAAAATCATAAAGCTGACGTTCAGCGGTTGTACCGGCTCCCTTCACAATTCCGATTTCACTGAATGATCTACCATCAACGCTATGTTCGATGACGAACATTTCATTATTTTCTTCAGAAGAAGTTTCCCAAGTCAATAATGCATTCTCTTTGATTAGTTCTCCTCTAAAATAGGTCAGTTCAACAGGCAATAATACATTTGTCCGATCACATGGTTGACTGGTAAAGTAACCGGAATCTGCATTTACGAAAGTTTGCTCAGGATCTCCCGCAGCAGTTGCTTGAACATAAGGAAGTTCAATCCAATTGGTACCATCATAAAAACGATAAGAACGTGCTCCGTTATCCAATCCATTTTCATAATAACCTCCAATACTACCAGTACCGGTTCCAAGTACCATATAAATAGTTCTTCCGCATAATTCGCTAAAATCAAGTGTACCTACATTATCAATATCAAACCCTGCGGCATCTCCTCCACCAAAGAAAATCATGAATTCTGAATCGGCAGGAACAACACCACCTGTAGGAACAGCAAATACCGTACATCCAGCAATTGTATTCAATTCGTTAATACGAGCATTGATAATTGTTAAGTCACCAGCGACATCAGGATCTAAAAAGTCCCAACAAGACAACCCGAACCCACATGGCTGGGCAGAGTCATTAATCGGAGTAGCTGTCCCGTTATGTCCTGTCCATGAGTAATTGTAATCAGGTTGGGTTTCCAAAGAGTTAAAAGCCAAGGCTCCGATTTCCATATTTGCGATATCCAAACCAGAAGTTCCGGTTTCAAGCAATGCATATTCATTTCTTCTATCACTTTCACATGGTTGTAAAACACCAGAAACAATTCTAGGCCCATCATAAGTAGCAAGCAACACCGCATCCGTTGATACCGCAGCACTAAATGTACCATTAGTAGCGGTGAAATTGTAGTTACCCGCCATATCTCCATTGATTTGATAATAAGCACAACCATCCGTTGTTCGAGTTCCTTCAATAAGGGTTCCGCTAACAGTTGAACCGGCAGGACTTCCATTAACTTGTAATGTAATCGTAGGAGCAACACCATCTCCAGTGGCAGTTGCAGTTCCGTCTGTATTCATGTGACAAACGCTCACCATAAAATCATCATTAATCAAAATAGCTCCTCCTTGTACATAAGTGACCACCAAAGAACCAGCGTCATTATCAATAACTGTCATTGTCGCTTCCGTTTCGCAACCTACGCTAGGAACAGTTGTTCCCATAGGATTCGCTAATGAAAGTGTAAAAGTTTCATCATTTTCGGCTAATGCATCATCTGTAATCGTAACAGAGATACATTTCTGAATATTCGTTTCGGTATTTGTAAAACTGACTGTCCCAACAGTAGTACTACCTCCTAGATCCGCAGCCGACCCAGTACCACCAGAAAGAATAACATCTACACTAGAAGTACTCATAAGTCCTGTTTTTGTCACACAAACAGAAACAGTACCATCCGCCTCAGTAGCGGTGTAATCCAATTCTTCAGAGCCTGCTGATCCACCAGAAACCTTGATACCATCCATATTGAATTTTTCAAAGTCACCGGTTACGATGATATTATCAATACGGTTGGATCCACCAGATGAAATCGTACCGACCCCATCCGCTTGGATGTTCACACTCGCTCTCCATCTAACATATACGTCCGGTTGGTTATCACAAGCAGCAGGTAAAGTTGCAGTATGATTTATCCATGTGGATGGTGTCATAGAAATAGAAGCTGTAACAGTATTCCAAACGGCGTTATCCAATGAATATTCCAATGCAAATTCACCCGGTCCAGTACCAGTAGCCCTTTGATCTGCAGAGACTGAAATATTTGAAACCCCTGTTGTACTAAAGTGTATTTGCCAAGCATCTCCGACTGCCCAACCAGAAGCGTTCGCCGCTTCTGTAGCGGGGCTGGACAAACTACTTCCTGCTGAGGCATAAGTAGGAGAAATACCAATTCCCATTAATGACTCTGTACAATTACCTCCAAAAGAAGCTCCCCCGTCAACAACAGCATCATCTGGATCATTGGGAAATGTCCATTCGACAATACTCTGAGCATTAATACTTACAGAAAACAAGCAGCAAAATGCAATAAAAAGTAAATTTCTTTTCATAATAAAAACATTAGTGTGTGTAAAATGTGATTTGTGACAAGACAAATATAACAAATCCCCTTGTAAACCCAGTATTAAAATTCTGTAAAAAAAGCTTTTCTTTTGCCCTCATAACAAATTCATCCCAAAACAATACGTAATACATAGCCTTTCAAAATTTTATACTGCACTTTTTCGAATATGCATTTTTTTTTGCAAAAGTTCGTTTTTTTACTTTTATCACATTAATTCATCAAAAAGTGTCAAAAAATTAACATTGAAAGCTATTGTAATAGGTTCTGGAATCGGGGGAATTGCTGCGGCAATACGCCTGGCATGCAGAGGGTATCAAGTAACCGTTTTCGAAGCCAATGATTATCCGGGAGGTAAGCTTTCCGAATTTAAAATGTCCGGCTATAGATTTGATGCCGGTCCTTCTTTGTTCACTATGCCGCAGTATGTTGACGAGCTGTTTGAACTTACTGGCCAGTCATCCAAAAAGCACTTTGACTATCAACGACTTAATGTAATATGCAAATATTTTTGGGACGATGGTGTAAAATTGTCCGCCTACAGTGACACGCAAAAATTCTCTAAGGAATTAAGAGAAAAACTAGGCATATCGAATAATGTGCTTGACTCTATTTTGCAAGATTCCAAAGCTAAGTATGAACTTACTGGCAAGATTTTCTTGGAAAAACCGCTTCATAAGTTCCGCACTTGGTGTTCGTCCGATGTAATCAAAGCTTTGACCCGGTTGCATAAACTGAGTATTTTCAAAACAATGCACCAGCTCAACGAGCGTCAAACCAAGCATCCGAAACTCACGCAATTCTTTGACCGATTCGCCACTTACAATGGTTCTAATCCATACAAAGCATCAGGAATTCTCAATATCATACCTCATTTCGAGCATCATTTCGGGGCTTTTTTCCCGAAAGGGGGAATGGCGAGTATCACCAACTCTTTAACAAGGCTCGCACAGGCCAAAAATGTGACATTCACTTTTAATACAAAAGTCAAAAAAATAATATGTGAAAATGGATCGGCAGTTGGTGTAGAAACTTCGACTGAAAGACATGATGCGGATATTATTGTCAGCAACATGGATATTTACCCGACCTATAAAAATTTACTGCCTGATGAAAAGCAGCCTCATAAAATACTCAAGGCGGAACGTTCTTCATCGGCGTTGATATTCTATTGGGGCATCCAGAAGAGGTTTCCCGAATTGGATTTACACAATATCCTTTTCAGTAATGATTACAAGCAAGAATTCGATTGTTTGGATCAAGGAAAGGTGTATGACGACCCTACTGTTTATATAAATATCACATCTAAATACAATCCTTCGGATGCTCCCGAAGGTTGTGAAAACTGGTTCACGATGATTAATGTCCCATACAATTCAGGGCAGGACTGGGATACGATCATTCAAAAAGCCAGAAATAATATTATTGCCAAAATCCATCGAACTTTAGGAGTTGATATCTCGCCACTTATCCAAGTAGAAGAAATATTGGATCCAAGGAGCATAGAAAGTAAAACTTCTTCTTTTCAAGGAGCATTATACGGAACTTCTTCGAATGATAAAATGGTGGCATTCAAGCGACACCCCAATGAATCAACCCGCATCAAAGGATTGTATTTCGTCGGGGGAAGCGTACACCCCGGAGGAGGTATTCCCCTAGCATTGCTCTCTGCCAAAATCATGTCCGACTTGCTTCCGAGTTGACATTGCGATTTGGTATAAATATATTTGAGCCATCCACACAAGCTTTGTACATTGTACAATGTACTTTGAACAAAATCCATTTACAACAATTCCGTTTACAAAACGACGATATGGGAAGAAGGTACACACCAGGTTATTTTGTCAACAAGGCCATTACCAAGTCGGTTCAAGAGGCGTCTTGGCTTAGGAGAAACCATTCTACATCCGTCATATTAGGCATTGTATATTTAGTGGGGGTTGTCGTCCTTTATTCCAATTTATATCCCGATTTCATCCTATTCACACCATTTACGCTCTTATTTTCCCTTAGTATCGTGCTCTATTGTCATTCTGACTGGAACATTAAATCCATCGGATTTTTAGCGCTCATTTTTTCAGCGGGATTGGGTGTGGAAATACTAGGCGTCCAAAGCGGACTGATATTCGGTGAATATAACTATGGAGAGGTACTCGGTCCAAAAATCCACGGAACCCCATGGATGATCGGAATCAACTGGGTGATGTTGATTTACTGTTGTGGATGTACGATGGAAAAATATTTCGCCAGCAGCAGCTTGTGGAAAAAAGTACTTCTAGGAGCTTTATTGATGGTCAGTCTCGACATTTTAATCGAACCGGTTGCCGTACATTATGGCTTTTGGTATTGGCCCGATGGCTACATTCCTATGCAAAACTACTTGGCCTGGTTTATCCTTTCATGCTTATTCCTTTCGATTTTCCATTTGATTTTTAAGAACTTGAGGAACAATACAGCAGTGGCTTTGTTTTTCCTGCAATTCTTGTTTTTCTTTTTTTTAGGATTCGATTTTTAAAATCATGGAAATTCTTCTCTATACCTTCATCACTATCGCGACATGTGCCGCGATGGAATTCGTCGCTTGGTTCACCCATAAATATGTCATGCATGGATGGCTGTGGTCTTGGCATGAAGATCATCA
>JAHDCE010000384.1:0-2381 GCA_020630045.1 Saprospiraceae bacterium
CTGCGAAGATAATATAATTCCGGCGGGTATTGTTCAGGCAATTGTCAAACGATTAGATGTCATCACGAAATTTTTTGTATGAAAGACGAATCGTTATTTTTGGAATAATCGAGGCATTCGCCGCAAAGCATAGCCCTAGCTACGTTTAAGGAGAATAACGAAGATGATTTCTAAAATAACGGTTTGGCTATACTCAATTTTTCGTGATAACATCTATTGTGTAATAGGTGATTTTGATTTTGTACTACATCCGGATTTTATTAGATTCGTTTAAGCGGAACTCCATTTCTGGGAAATGGATACTCTTTTATTAATACAAGTACAAGATATGCGGCAATTATTGATTCCTATCCTAGGACTGATTCTCCTAGCTTCATGTGGTGACAGACAACCCATTTCCATTAATAAAAATCAATTCTCAGAAGAAGAAGTCAAAGCGGAAGTAGCTGCTGCTAATGCTTTTTTCGATCGAAAATTCGATGAAGCTGTGGATCGCAGTCCACAATGGCAAAGTTATCTGGGTATCAAGAAAGATTATGGCAAATTGGATGAGGTAACCGAGGCGTCCATCAAGGCAGATCATAAGTTTTACCAAGGTATTCTCCAAGAAGCAAAAGACAGTATCGACTTCGCCAAATTGGACAAGGAAACCCAGCTTAGCTATAAGCTGTTCGAATTGTTTTGTGAAGACAAAATCAAGGAATACAAATGGCGATTCCATGAATACAAAATCAATCAAATGCATGGAGCCCAAGCCACTTTGCCGGCATTTTTGATCAACGTTCATAAAGTGAAGTCGTATGACGACGCTATGGCCTACCTTAACCGCTTGGAAGAATTGGGCCGAAGAATCCGACAACATGGGGAATGGTTGGAAAAGCAGGAAAACAAAGGAATCATGCCGCCCAAATTCGTATATGACCATGTTATCAATGATTGTAAGAACTTGATTTCCGGTTTTCCATTAGATAACAGTGGTGTGGACAATACTCTATATGCCGATTTCACCAAAAAAGTGGATGGTTTGGAAGACGTAGGGGATGAAAACAAAAAAGCCCTGAAAATGGGATGTGAAAAACGACTCAAGGGAGAGGTAGAACCCGCCTATAAAAAGTTGATTAAAATTTGTGAACGTCAACAAGCCAAAACCACCGAAGACGATGGCGTTTGGAAAATGCCCGACGGTGCGGATTATTTCAATTATCGTTTGGGCAAAATGACAACGACGGATTTGTCAGCCGAACAAATTCATGAAATCGGGCTTTCCGAGGTGGAGCGAATCCACAAGGAAATGGAAGCCATCATGAAAGAAGTGAAATACGATGGCACATTGCAAGAATTTTTCAAATTCATGAAAAAGGACAAGCAGTTTTATTATGCGGACACCAAGGAGGGCCGAGGTGCTTACCTCGATAAAGCCAATGAAATCATTGATGCCATGCGTCCCAAATTGGATGAGCTCTTCATAACCAAACCCAAGGCGGAATTAATCGTTAAAGCCGTCGAGCCATTCCGTGAAAAATCTGCAGGAAAAGCCTTTTACCAAAGTCCCGCCCCGGACGGTTCCCGTCCCGGGACCTATTATGCCAATACCTATAAAATGGAGGCGATGCCCAAATACCAAATGGAAGCTTTGGCTTACCATGAAGCCATTCCCGGTCACCATATGCAATTGTCGATTGCTCAGGAGATGGAAGGCATGCCGAAATTTAGACGGTTTGCAGGAAACTTCACCGCTTACCTAGAAGGGTGGGGGCTTTACTCGGAATTCCTACCCAAAGAAATCGGTTTTTATGAGGACCCATACTCCGACTTCGGACGATTGGCGATGGAATTGTGGCGAGCTTGTCGCTTGGTCGTTGATACTGGAATCCATGCGAAGAAATGGACCCGCCAAGAAGGAATCGATTATTATGTCAATAACAGCCCGAATGCTAAGAGCGATTGTGTCAAAATGGTCGAAAGACATATTGTTATGCCAGGACAAGCAACAGCCTATAAAATAGGCATGATTAAAATATTGGAATTGCGAGAAGATGCCAAGCAAAAATTGGGAGATAAATTCGATATTCGCGAATTCCACGAAGTGGTACTCACCAATGGAGCGGTTCCATTGGATATCCTAGGGGATTTGGTGGATGAATGGGTCGCTTCAAAAGGTTAATGTTGAAATAAAGAATCATGGCAAAACAACTCAGTTGCCCCAAATGTGGCAGTGACGTTCAATCGGAAAACGTCAATATCAATAAAGGAATCGCCAAATGCGGACACTGTCATTCCGTGTTCGGTTTTGAAGATGATATTGAATTAGGAAGCACTTCGTTCAAGGAACAAATATTCATCATTCCTAAAGGAATACAAGTCTTGAAAATGATGAGTGC
>JAHDCE010000384.1:2391-4789 GCA_020630045.1 Saprospiraceae bacterium
GCTTTGGAAATCGATATCAAGTGGAGACACGGCACCAACTGGTTCTTAATGTTGTTTACATTGATTTGGAATGCTATGGTAATGCCGTTTGCAGTATTCGCTATCATGTCCGGCCAATTCGGAGTATTGTTATTTATGAGTTTGCATTTGATAGCAGGCGTTGCGATGGCCTATCATTTGATGGCACAATTGTTCAATACCACATACATTAATGTTGATGAATATTTTCTGAAAGTCGAACACAAACCTTTTCCTACATTTTCTAATCGGGATAGGGAGATTCCCGTCCGTGAGGTAGATCAATTGTATGTCAATAAATATGTGGCGAGCCGGACGAACGGTAATCCCAATTATGCTCATGCCTTAAATGTGAAATTGACCAACGGCGAAGAGATCAGATTAATGAAAGGAGTCGGGAAATTGGAACAAGCAAGGTTCTTAGAACAAGAGGTCGAATCCTTTTTAAAAATCAAAGACAAACCCATGCCGGGCGAGGTGAGGTAAGAGTTTCTTATTGCAATAAAACCCCGATGAGATTGGATGTTTTATCCTTCCCCTTCCGGGGAATCATTATGCTCTTCCCCCCATTTTTTCATGCTCTTTATAATTGGCATTAAAGAGAAGCCTAATTCAGTTATAAAATATTCAACCCTAGGAGGAATTTCGGCATAAATCACTCGATTTAGTATTCCGTCCGTTTCCATTTCCCGCAATTGTTTGGTTAACATTTGCTTGCTGATACCATCTATATTACGTTGGAGAATTCCGAACCGATTAATGCCGTTAGATATCATGAATAGAATGATAGGCTTCCATTTCCCTCCGATTTTACTCATCGTAAATGTTACCGGGCAATCTTGAATATCCATAATTTCTTGTTTTTCTGTCCAGATTTAAATGATTGATTATCAGTATTAGTATGTTTTTTAAAACTATGTAATTTTTTTATTACTACTTGTTTTTATTGAACTAAAGTTAGAACATTTGTGTCATTAATACAAACACCATTGCCTAATTCAATGAATATTATGGAAATGGAATGAATGGTGAAGTTTTCAAAAATCAAATTTAATTTATGAATATCATTTCAAATGCACCGGTAGTTCAAGTTTTGCAACAATTACATCAAGAAGCGAGTCGAGAATTTCCGAAAATATTAAAAGGACTTTCCAAGGGCGTGTTCCGCAAACTCAGACCCGAAGACATGAAGGATGCATACATCGCTATTTCTAAAGGTCAAGGAGAATTCATCTACGATTTCCTTGTCAAAAAAGAGGCGAAGAACATCATTGAGTTCGGTACTTCTTTTGGTATTTCAACCCTGTATCTGGGAGCTGCTGCCAAACAAAACGGAGGAAAAGTTATCACCACAGAAATCCTTCCTGAAAAGTGTAAAATCGCACGCAAAAATTTTGAAGATGCCAATCTGTCGGAATACATAGAAGTTAGGGAAGGAGATGCTTTACAAACCCTACTAGATGCACCTGATGAAATTGATTTTTTATTGCTTGACGGGTGGAATGATTTGTATCTTCCCCTTATGAAATTGCTAGAACCGAAATTAAAAAAAGGTGCATTCATTTATACGGATAACGCCACATTTAAAAGCGCCCGTCCATTAATGGATTATTTTTATTCCCATTCAGGGAAATATAAATCCAGAAGTCTATACGATGAAAAAGGCGGATCGGAATTAACTGAATATTTAGGATAAACATTGATGTTATTATTGAAATAAGAAACGGGTTTGGAAATCTTCCAAACCCGTTTCTTATTTCAAAACTAACTTTAGAATCATGGCAAAATTCGGACAGATATTAATTCCTCGAGCCTAAATCATGTTTATTGAAAACTAGAGGTATGACAAATGTATTAAGGTTTTCGACCTTGACCATTTTAGTGGAGAAAACGTAGAAAATACGTTTAAAAAAATATATGTTTGAGCTTGGGGAGTGTTTGTGTAGAAAGAAATGTCAAGTAGTTTTTTAAATTGACCTAGAAAAATTTAGAATTAGCGAGTTTATATTTTTTAGTATTTTCAAGTATTCGCAGCGTGAAAAAATGGTCACAGTCGTGATTTTTGTGTCCTTTTCATCTAGGAAAAGGACAAGGAGGCATTGTGCTATCAAGCAGCTCATAAGATAGACTATTTGATTTTGGTGCCAAGCACAAGGCGTGAATAACTTGTTTAGAATTTGATGTTTTACATCGAATTAGGGTGGATTAGAGGCACATCGCCAAGCTACATAACGATAATCCAACGAAGAGTAATTAGGTGAAAAATTTTCATTAAAGTGGGCGGATATTTATGCCACAACCCTTAATGCCTCCTAGCAAATCGAGTCGGATCAGCCTCGTGCATCAAATCATAAACCGCTTCAAATATATCTTCAGGATT
>JAHDCE010000385.1 GCA_020630045.1 Saprospiraceae bacterium
GTAGATTGGACATTGATGTCTTTTTCCACCAACATTTGCTTGTATTGATATTTGTTTTCAAACATCGCTACCCTAGGCCTATTGGCTGGATTCAAACCCTTGAAAATTTCTTTGACATACATTTTCGCTACACGATAAGGTGTACCCTTTAGGCTGTCGTCCGTAAGATCGAGTCCTAGTATATCCATGATTTCCTTGAAATGTTTTTCAATCTTTTCAACCTTCTCATCATCCGAGAGCTCGAATGCGTCCGGTCTTAGGGGAGTGTCTTGAGAAGAACCAACATGGGCATCGCCCGCTTCTTCATACTGTTCGATGATGGAAAGTTTACTTTCTTCCATCCATTCATTTTTCTCTAACATATCAGAAATTTGTGTTCAGGGCAAAATCACCCGTCAATTAATTTCCGAAGCCCATCGATCCTTTTTCAGAGATGCTTTCATCTCCTGATAATTTTCTACCGACTTTGGATTCCGACTTTACCAACATTTATTTAGACGTAATTGTTTAGATGAAGATACAAATAAGCATGATACTTATGTCCGATTTGGAGAATCATATTAATTTGTCCACCATCCGATTTCCGCCTTCCGGCGAAAATGTGACAACAAGGAGGAACCTATTTTGTTGGATATTCAAATAATCATGTAATATGCCTGATAATATCAATGATAAGGAGAAGTATGAATATGAGGAGGTCGTCGTCTATGAAGAATATGATGAACCCTTATTTCATCCGACCAAGATATTATTATACTTGATTTTAGCCGGGTTGGTGATGGTCTTCATAGGGGTGTCTTTTTCCTATGCATATACCCGTGCGGAGCAAGGTATTCCACCGATTGAGATACCCTTTCTTTTCGTACTGAACACGGTCGTCTTGATTTTGTCCAGTTTGACCATTCACCAAGCCAATACGGCATATCAAATGGACGATACGGTCAAATATCAAAAATCCTTGCTCTACACCATAGTTCTGACAATCGCATTCATGTTGCTCCAAATATTAGCCTTTTGGCAATTGGTACAAGCCAATGACGCTTTGTTCAGTGCTTCGGATACGGCTCGGTCCTATTTACAAGTAGTGTCCGGACTCCACTTTACGCACGTTTTTGCCGGACTGCCTTTTTTATTATTATTCTACCGTACTGCTAAAAAGAGAATGGTGGAACCGGTAAGCGTTTTAGTTTATTTCTCCGATCCTGAAAAACGAATCAAATTGAAATTACTGACGATTTATTGGCATTTCCTAGATGTCCTCTGGGTTTATCTCGTCCTGTTTTTTTGGATCAATTGGTTGATTCAATAATTGAATTTTACGCAAAAAAATGATGTTCTTTTCTCAAAAAAGATATATTTTTGAGAAGGTTTCTTACTCCATTGTTTACGCTACAATCTACCTATTTATTGAATCCTGAATTATTCATACCTGAAACAACCCCCAGGAAATTCGCTACCGTCATATTGCCGATAGCCATTCGTAAAGAATATACCTATTCAGTTCCTTCCGAGCTTGAAGACCTAGTTCGATTCGGAGTACGGGTGGAAGTTTCATTCGGTAAAAACAAACTTTACGCGGGAATCATCCAAGAAGTCCACGAAGCCGATCCGGGATATAAAACCAAGCCTATACTATCGGTGATTGATGAAGTACCTGTAGTTACACAAAGACAACTCCGACTATGGAAATGGATTTCGAATTACTACGCTTGTACCCTAGGAGAAGTAATGAACGCCGCATTGCCCTCCGGCCTTAAATTAATGGGGGAAACCCGCATTATTCTCAGTTCATTGTATGATGAAAACGAGATGGCATCTTCGCTGAGCGATAATGAATATCTGATTGCTGAAGCCCTCCAACTTCAAAATGAATTGAGGATTTCTGATGTCAAAAAAATCCTCAATCGAAAGACGATTTACCCCATCATCAAAAGTTTGCTGGACAAACGGGTCATCTTTTTATACGAAGAACTGAAAGAAAAATTCAAACCCAAAACCATTTCCTGTATCCGTTTCCGCGAACCCTATGCTTCCGATCCGTCCACATTGGCGAAAGCCTTTGATTTGACGGCACGTTCCCGAAAGCAAACCGAAGCCTTATTGGCTTATGTCCAATTGTCCAAAAAACAGGAGGTCATCCGAAGACAAGAAATATATAACACGGCGACGGGAGTCGATGCTCAAGCAGTCAAGGAATTGGAGAAAAAGGGAATTATCGAAATTTACCATCGGGAAGTGAGTCGCCTAGGAGGATATGAGGAAGAAACCGTCGAGTCATTCCAATTGTCCAACCAACAAGAAAAGGCCTTGACTGAAATTCGAACGACATTTGAAGACAAGGACGTACTATTGTTGCACGGAGTGACGGGAAGTGGGAAAACCAGGGTTTATATCGAATTGATCCAAGAAGCGATTGATAAAGGTCAGCAGGTATTGTACCTCCTTCCGGAAATCGCTTTGACCACTCAAATCGTACATCGTCTGCAAAAAATATTCGGCAATGATATCATCGTCTATCATAGTCGGATGAACAACAATGAACGGGTGGAATTATGGAAATCCGCCCAAGCGGGAAAACCGATTTTACTGGGTGCTCGTTCGGGTATGTTTTTGCCCTTCCAAAACCTAGGACTAATCATAGTCGATGAAGAACACGATCCGTCATTCAAGCAACACGAACCCGCACCCCGATACAATGCAAGGGATACGGCGGTAGTGCTTTCGGCACTCTATGGTGCCAAGGTGGTGCTAGGAACAGCCACACCCTCTTTGGAAACGTATCGCAACGCAACTACCGGAAAATATGGACTGGTAGAAATGCCCGAGCGATTCGGCGGATTGGAAATGCCCGAAATCGTTATTGTCGATCAGCGGGAAGAGATGAAAAATTCCCAGATGCATTCCCATTTTACATCCGTACTACTAGAAGAACTCAAAACGACATTGGATAGGGGAGAGCAGGCCATATTGTTCCAAAACAGAAGGGGATACGCCCCTACGCTCAGGTGCCACAGTTGTGGTTGGCACTCGGAGTGTGTCAACTGTGATGTAAGCTTGACTTACCACAAGTTTTCCGACCATCTGAGGTGTCATTATTGTGGATATTTGACGGGAGTGCCGACATCATGTCCGGCTTGTGGGCATCGCCATCTCGACCTCAAAGGGTTCGGCACCGAAAAAATCGAAGATGAGTTGAAGGTGTTTTTACCATCCGCTAAAATCGGGCGGATGGACTGGGACACTGTAAAGGGAAAACATGCCCATGCGAAGTTGATTAACGACTTTGAAGAAAAGCGGATTGATATATTGGTCGGCACACAAATGGTGACGAAGGGGTTGGACTTTGACAATGTTTCTGTAGTAGGCATTTTGAGCGCCGACCATTTGATTCGATTCCCTGATTTTCGTGCCGGTGAACGTGCCTTCCAACTGATGATCCAAGTAAGTGGTCGTGCCGGTCGAAAAAAGAAGCGGGGAAAGGTCATCATCCAAGCCTACGAACCCGATCATCCGGTTATAAAGGAAGTGATTGATAATGATTTTAAGGGATTCGTCAAGCGGGAAAGCATGGAGCGGAAAGAGTTTTTATATCCGCCTTATTATCGCATTATCAAAATTACCCTCAAACATAAGAAGCGAATGGTCGTCCAGCAAGCTGCCGAATATTTCGGTAACGAACTTAAAATGAAGTTCAAAGGACGGGTCATCGGCCCGGCTGAACCGGGAGTGCCGCGTGTTCGCGGATTTTATTTGATGAATATCGTCCTCAAACTCAACAAGGATGCCAAGGATTTGAAAAGTGCCAAAGATTTGATTTGGAAGGTCAGGGACGACCTAGGACAAACCAAAGGTTTCACTTCCGTGAAAATTATTGTGGATGTGGATAGTTATTGACAAAAATCTCCCCTTTCAAATACAACTTTCCACGACCGCTGATACGAACCCTATCTCCTAGGAGTTCCACCTCCAACTTGCCCGTTCTATCGGATAATTGCATAGCTGTCATTTTCGTTTTGCCTAACCGTTTCGCCCAAAAGGGCGTTAGGGTCGTATGAGCCGAGCCGGTTACCGGATCTTCACTTACGCTACATCTTGGAGCAAAAAAACGGGAAACAAAATCCACTTCATCTCCGGGAGCGGAAATGATGATGCCACGAGCCATGACTTTTGAAATGGCGGTGATGTCCGGAATAATGGATTTGATTTCTTTTTCCGATTCGAAAATAAGTAGATAATCTGTTTTTCCTTTGTATGCTTCTTTGGGAAAAAGGGAGAATCCGGCCGTAAGATTGTCGGATATTGGAACTTCATTCCAAGTATCCACCGGAAAATCCAAGGTGAGGAAATCATCCTTTTTTTCCACTGTCAATATTCCGCTATGGCGGGAATAAAAAGTAATGGAATCCCCATGGTGTCCTTCATGATGAAAGAGAACGAAAGCCGCCGCTAAGGTTGCGTGTCCGCAAAGTTCAACTTCTGTATTAGGAGTGAACCAGCGTAGTTCATATCCTCCTTCGACCGGAACATAAAATGCTGTTTCGGCGAGATTGTTTTCCTCGGCGATAGATTGTAAAAGGGTGTCATCCGGCCATGATTCCAATGGACATACAGCAGCAGGATTACCCGTGAATACCTTTTCTGCGAAAGCGTCGATTTGGTAGAGTTTCATAGTGTTTGAGTTTATTAGATGTGGTCACGAAAAATTGAGTAAAGCCAAATCGTTATTTTGAAAATCCACTTCGTTATTCCCCTTAAACGTAGCTACGGCTATGCT
>JAHDCE010000386.1 GCA_020630045.1 Saprospiraceae bacterium
TTTTCAGCCATCACTTCATCATTGACTTTTCCGCTGATAAAGTACATGCCAGCTTTGGCATTTCTAGGCATTCGAATCGGAATGCTGATTTCGCCTGCTTGGAAGTTTCCTTTGATTTGTCGAATGACTCGTCCTTGAACATCAACGACCATGAGTTCGACATTTGCATCCACAAGTAATTTGGCATGGAATATCGGCACTTGCCCTTTAAAAATTAAGTTCGGACGAAGGCTGACTTCCTTGATTTTTCCGCCGAATTCGACAGGAACTATTTTGGAATATTCGAATCGACCATCGAAATCCACTTGCTTTAAACGATAGTACATGGTACCTGATTTGAACGGACTCTCATCAATAAACTGATAGTACTGCTCTTCAGCGGTGGTACCATGTCCTTTGACGGTTCCAATTGTTTCATAGTTTCCGCTTCTGAATGCTTCGTCCCCTTTAGCTACTTGGATTTCGAAAAGTTCGTTGTTCTCTTCGGATTCAGTTTTCCATTGAAGGATGGCGTTGTCTCCATCTTTTTTGACATTGAAGTAAGCCAATTCGACAGGAAGGGCACTTTCTTCATCAAGTATGGCGATTCTTTTGAATACTATGCCCTGATAATCTTTATGGACTAACTTGAACTGTGTGCTTGTCGTCAACCTCATACCTGCGTCATACAAACCTCTTGTAATATTGATGGTATCCGATGTCGTCCATTCGCTGCTATTGACCGGAAGGGAGTGAACAAGTACCCATGATTCTATATCTGAACCACGTGCCATGATTTGAGTTTCGTTACCCAAATAGGCATTCATTTTATATTCGATTTTCAAATACACATCTTGTTTGTCGTATGCTTCCAAGTTTTGGGTGAAAACAACTTCATGATCGTCACCTACATTTTTATTCATGAACATGACTTTCCTATTGGAATTCGGCAATTTAGTAATTCCCATTTCAGTAACGGCATTGGTGATATAATCAACACTTGGCATTCCGGGAACTCCCATTCTTGCACCATCAAGCACGTATGAGTCTATGTCATCAAACTGAACAATGTGTGGAAGGACGACAGGATCATTCGGTAATTGTTCGAATGTGATTGACTCTTCATTCCCTATTCTCCTGGTATCTCCGGTTAGATTTAATTTGAATGTAATATTGTATGTACCCGGTTTTTTGAAATCAATTGAGTTCGTCAATGTATGAGAATAAACATCTCCTGCTAAAATGGAGTTCGTAATATTTTCAACGAACTGAAGACCACCGTTCACATAGATTTCTAAATCCAATTTATCTACGGTATTGTTTCCGGCATTGCGGATATCAACAGTGAATTTTGGTTTTGACAAGAGTGAACTTTGTGTCAGTTCCCTTCCACGTGGTTCGTCGTCGAATAAAATCTCTTCAATTAATACATCATCGGCCCATGCACATGGGTAAGATCCGGATGGCGTAACAGATACCGCCAAACTTCTCAAAGTCGGCACATTAGTACTTGTCAATGATCGTACTGCAAACCAAGTTTGTTCTCCGATGGCTAATCGTTCCACACTCATAAAAGATGTATCCGCAGTTGTTCCTATCAACTCCATTCCTTCCCTTCCTAATTTAAATACTTCATATGCAGAAGCATCTTCAATTTTATTCCAAGAGATATTCATATTCGAACCGCATACTTCGGTAACAGTAACTCCGGTCGGCTTAGGTAAAATGGAAAACACATCGCTCATCACTTCATAACCTGAACCAATTGGAGAAATTTTTATTCTGGCATTATTAGTTACTTCCGCAGGAACCGCCCACTTATATACATTAGCGGCAGGAGAAATCCTAGAGGTAACAGCTGTCCAAGTAGCACCTCCATCAGTAGAAAATTCCATTCTGTGTTTGGGGCCTTGATCCAATGTCGAGTGCCAAGAGACCGGAAATATTTCACCAGGAGATAGTGCCTTTCCCTTAAGCGGTGTTGTCAATTCAAACTTTGGTGTAATCAGTTGGTGAGAAACCACGAATCGTTGATTTTCGACAGGAAGATTAAATCCTTTTACAAAAACCTTATACGTACCTGCTTGTGGCGTGGCAATAGTCACCTGCTCAATATTATTCAATCGGTCTAGTCCCCTAGTAGCCGCTAGTACTGAGTTAGCCGGTGTATGATCCAATACCCAAGGAAGGACTGTTGAACCATCGGGAGCGATTATTTCCAAATCTAAATCATTAATCAAAGCATCAACTCCATAGGTAGTATTTTCGACATCGTGCCAATAGAGAAGAACTTTCATTTCCTTAGTACCTTCAGGTACCTGAAGAGAATACTTTTTTGCCTCTCCTGTACTTGCAATTTGTCCTAAGAAATAATTTTGACCATCAATGGCTTCAATCGCATTTTTTAGGTTAATTTTCCCGAAGCCAGTTTGAAAATCAGGTCCTGCATTTCCAATATCATCGGCCGTGTTACAAGCAATGGCTTTAAGTAAATCTCCTCGAGGATTTTCTCCTCCATTGATTTCCTTATAGCGTTGCATCATTAACGCTATATTTCCGCTAACTGCAGCTGCAGCCGCACTAGTTCCTGTAATGCCATTGTAGCCATATGTCCTATTTGCCGCCATAATACCGTTTCCAATACTCACGATTTCGGGTTTTATCCGTCCGTCTCGAGCAGGTCCCCGACTTGACAAGCTTACTATGGCACCTAAAGAATTTACCGCCCCTACCGAAAGTGTATTTTTAGCGGAAGCATAAGATGACATTAAAGTCATGTACCCTTTAGGATTGGTACCACAAGTAGTTTTACCGGAGTTTCCAGCAGCAAACACATGTAATAACTCCGGTAAATCACGTAGTTGTTTATCTAACACATTGCTATAATAGTCGTAACTACCAGAAGTAGAACAATCAAATGTAGGGCCATAAGAATTACTGGTTAAATTCATACCATAATATGTATGGTATGATTCTGCATTGAAAAAGATGGATGATGTAAGGTCGGTCACAAATTGAGCCTCTGGAGCAATTCCTATATATCTTTCATCCACATTACCTGCACCACCAATAATGCCATGCATTTGGTTGGGGTGATTTCCCCAAGAAGAGAAATAGCTGTTTGTTTTTTTCCTTGCCCTTTTTTCAAAATCAATGTGACCATCGACATAACCACCATCGCCTACTCCAATAGTGACCCCGCTACCATCAAGGCCAAAAGAAGATTGTTGAAAGTAGTCCGAGAAGTCAGCTGAGGTCAACTCGTCAGTAAGTGGTACGATTTCATCAACCAAGCCTCCAACACTTATTACATTCGGCAAATGTGCAATGGCCATCAGGTTTTCTTTTTTAATATCACCAACGATGGCATTTTTCGCTTGATATTCTGTGTCTATCACATTGATTTGATAGATATCTATCAACGATGCCCTTTCTAAAGAGGACAAATCTTTGTGGAAGATGATAGCAACTTTATTATCATCCTTTATATCTAATGTCGGAGCAAATCGGTGTTGGACAATAGGAAGCGAACTGTTTTCATCATTTAAATAATGAAACTCTGACAAAGCTTGCTCATCAATGGCAAGAAGGACTTTTCCCCCCGGACGGTTTCCGATGAATTCAACTTCATCTTTTTGGAAATCATCCTTATGTAATAGGAAAGTTTCTTTTTCGACTTCTATCTAGGAAGTGTTTTTATATGTAGCTCTTTCTCTAACATCTTCTATCAATCCAGTGTTATTAACGTTTTGGGCGTTCACACTTCCGAAAATCAGCACGAATATTAGTAGGAAGTAAAAATTGGTTCTCATCACAAACAACTTTGGTAGATTCAAAAACTTATTTGATTAAGTACTATCCAAAGCATTTGCCAACAGTGGCGGAACAAGCCACTAATGACCTTCAATTTGTGACATGATAAACGTCAAAAAAGTTGTTAATTCGCTGTATATAAATTTTCCATAAATCGTTCGAGCAAATGTCTCGAAGGACCACTCTTACCTGTATAATCATTTAATACGACAGAAAAGGCAATCCATTTTCCAGATCGGCCTTTGATATAGCCGGTATAACTTCTCACCCTTGTCATCGATCCGCTTTTAGCATATATTTTCCCTTTTGCGACAGATTTCCTAAACATGTATCGCAAGGTTCCTGACTCACCAGCTAATGGAAGCGTATTTTTAAATTCGTCAAAAGATAATTTGTCTGAATGAATGATTTTCATCAATTGGCTCAAATGATTTGGAGTAACTGCATTTCTGGGAGACAATCCACTCCCGTCTTCCATAAAAAAAGCGGTTGTATCCATTCCTTTTTTATTGAGATAATCTATTACGCCTTCAACTCCTTTCTCCCGTGTTCCTTCTCCAAATACTTTTACCCCAATGGCCTTCAATAATGCTTCACAATAAAGGTTGACACTTTTTCTATTGGCATGGGTCACAGATTAGTGGTAAAGATTGGTGTTCAAATAAAACATTCGACATCTTTTGCCTTCCGTTTTCCAATCGTTCTATTTCCATCATCGTGGTGGCTTGTTTGCCAGTTTCCACACCATTTGACTCTAGTGCTTTCATCAGTAAAGCCGCTGTCGTATAAGCAGGATCAGGAATACTTCCTTTGACAATAAAGGCCCCCTCTCCTGCGGGAATTGTCCCCCTTAAAAAACGTGTGTAGTGATAAGGAGCTCCATAAACGTAACATTGATCTCCTGAGTTACGTGCCCCCGACTTAACCTCATTGATAAACAATATATTAGGCATCTCAGGATAAGTATGCATTACTTGGGG
>JAHDCE010000387.1 GCA_020630045.1 Saprospiraceae bacterium
AGCTATGTCGAGTATTTTTAAAGAAGCGAAAGGTCAAAAGAGTTAGACAGAAAATAGCAAACCACTTAATTCCGAGTATAATTTCGCCGGAAGGCGGAAAAGAGATAAAACTTAGGGTCGTGGCATAAATAAGTTGCTTAAATCAAACCAAATCAGAATTCACCCAACCTTGTCGAACTGCATATAAGATTAGCTCGGAAGAAGAGCCGAGTTTCAATTTTCTCATGATGTTTTTGCGATGGGTATAAATAGTATGAGGGCTAATGAACAATTCTTCAGAAATATCCTTGGCCGTTTTCCCTTCTGCGACCAACTGAACAATCTCGATTTCCCTAGGAGACAAGGGAGTCGGAGCACAGGTTTCCGGGCGATGAAACGATTTTTGAATCAAGTAATCCAATACCTTCGAACAAAAGAATTTTTCTTTTGCCGCAGTCGCTTTAATCGCACTGAAAATTTCAGTTTGATCGCACTCCTTGGTCAAAAAACTATTGACCCCTTCTTCCAATACTTGGTAAATGTTTTCACGGGAATCATCAGCACTGATAATAAGCACGCCCACCCAAGGGAAATCCTTTCGGATTCGCTTCAAATCTTCTTGATCGAATGACTTGGGCTTGTTGTAATCGAATATGAGAACATCCGGCGGATTTTGATTGAGAAGATGAAACAACTGTTCCTTTCTCGAAGCCTCCCACAGCAATTCGAATTCGGGTTGTCCACCGATGAGATGCCGGAGACCTACGCGAATCAAGTATTGTGAATCTGCTATGGCGACTTTTATCGTCATGTAATAGTTTTGATTTTGCCGGGGTCACAAATATATTAGTAGAATGGCAAAAGACCTATTTTGTTTAGATTTAATTTAGATAAAAATAAGGAAGTGTCTCGGAATCCGTTTTTTTATCCAACAAGGATATTCCCACAAGGGAATTCCTTAATTTTGTGGAACAAAACCAATCAGCTATGTCTATTGAAAACCTCTGCATTCCTGAAAAGCAATTCTCCTTTCCCGGCCAAACCAAGTATTATCGTGGTAAAGTAAGGGACGTTTATTCTATCGGGGACAAGTTGGTGATGATCGCCTCCGATCGGATTTCATCCTTCGATCATATTCTCCCCCGTCCCATTCCTTACAAGGGGCAAGTATTGAACCAAATCGCAGCCTGGTTCATGAGTCAAACCAAAGACATTTGTCCCAACTGGATTACTGCCGTTCCGGACCCAAATGTAGCAATCGGAAACCGTTGTGAACCCATCCGTGTGGAAATGGTCATCCGTGGTTATTTGACCGGGCATGCTTGGCGAACATACAAATCTGGGTTACGAACCCTTTGTGGTGTGGATTTGCCGGAAGGCATGAACGAAAATGACAAATTCACCACTCCGATTATTACTCCTGCCACCAAAGCAGAAGAAGGACATGACGAGGATATTTCGAGGGAAGATATTCTATTGCAGGGCATTGTTTCCGAAAAGGATTATGTAATCATGGAGGACTATACTCGAAAACTGTTCCAAAGGGGTACTGAGATGGCAGCGGAAAGAGGACTCATCCTAGTAGATACCAAGTATGAGTTCGGAAAAATCGGCGATGAAATCGTATTGATGGATGAAATCCATACTCCTGATAGCTCACGTTATTTTTATGCTGACGGTTACGAGGAAAACCAAGCAGCCGGAAGACCTCAAAGACAATTGTCCAAAGAATTCGTCCGGGAATGGTTGATGGAAAACGGGTTTCAAGGAAAAGATGGACAAACCATGCCAGTGATGCCGGACGAATTTGTGATGCAGGTTACCGATCGTTATATCGAATTGTACGAAATCCTTACCGGGCGATCGTTCGAACGTGCGAAGACAGAAAGCATTTTGGAAAGAATCGAAAAGAATGTCTTGGCAGCACTCTAATGCCAATACATAGAAAATCCGCTTACAAACCTGGCGTTTTGTAAGCGGATTTTTTATTGAAATAAGAGAATAATTACCACCTCAAATCTTCCACATGTCCCTTGTAATTATCCGTATCGAATGTGAAGAAATCACTTTTAAACGGAACATCACCTTTCCAGGACAAAACATCCAGTGTGAATCTTGAACCATCTTTCGAGAACACTTTTACTCGAAGAATGGTATTCGACCTTTTATCAACAGTCATTCTCATTTTAGAATATTCGGAGTCCCTATCTAACGGTTTAAACTCTATTTTTTGAACATACTTACCTTTTTCATTGCCTTCATAAACCAATGTATAGGCATATTTTCCTTGCTCGTAAAAATTCAGTAAGTCCTTGGGAGATAAAAACCCGGACTCATCATCTGATTCTTCCATATCCATGATTTGGACTTCCTCGTTGTTTTTCATGTGCAACCAAATGGTTTCCCCATCACAAATCACATCTTGCAAATCGGTTTCAACCCGATACTTGTCACCCGCTTGGTACATTTTGCCCTTCATGTTTTCAGCGTCCGATTCGGCGATTTCGATTTTCAAATCAAAGTTCACCGAGACGGTTTTATAGGACTGGTATTTTTTCTTGAGGGATTCTAAAATCGCCGTTGCTTTTGGATCCGAATCCGAAGCCTTAGAAAACTGGTTGTCTTGGGCCATAGCTCCAAAACCGACCAACAAGGCCAATATGACAATTAAATTTTTCATGATATTATTTTTTTGGTTTATTCTCGGAATACCTCTCAAAGGTAAGTCCATAAAGACAACATAGGAGTTGTCAAATGGTTAAATGAGGTCGTGTCTTTGTTAAAAGAATCCCTAAGGTTCCGGACAAACCGAAAATCCAAATTACCTTTGTAGTCCCACAATGCCAAAAACTTTCAGCATCAGACACAAACACAATACGGACACCATGATAAAATCTTATCATTTCCTCATCCTTACGCTTTGCTTATTTTGCTTTACCGCTTCCGCTCAAATCGGTGGTAATATCAATGCTTATGGAGCGGTCACCGCAATTAACAGTAGCGGATGTTCCGGAACTTCCATCGATGTAGACAATGCTTCATTGTTCAATGTGGGTGACTTTATTCTAATTATTCAAATGCAGGGTGCAACTATCTCTTCAGGAAATGACGCTTCTTTTGGAAACATAACAGATATCGGACAATCAGGACTACATGAAAGATCCGTAATTACCGGAATTTCAGGAAACACAATTACACTTGGAACTACCCTCATCAATAACTATGATATCAATGGAAAAGTCCAAATCGTCAATATTCCGCTCTATGCCGATGTTTCCGTCGATTCCGAGCTGAAATGCTCGCCTTGGAATGGCGACAAAGGTGGAGTCTTGATCTTCGAAGTCCTAGGAACATTAACGCTCAATGCCAATATTACCGCTACAGGAACCGGCTTCAGGGGTGGGGTTGCCAATACAAACACCATTATGTCTGATTGCAACTTCTTCAATACACTCACCAATAACAGTTATTATTTCAACCTGAGCAATTATAGGGGTGGAGCCAAAGGGGAAGGAGTCGCTATCGCTCCAACTAACCGTGAATCAGGAAGAGGTCGTATCGCCAACGCGGGTGGTGGTGGAAACGACCACAATACCGGCGGTGGCGGTGGTGCCAACATAGGAAGCGGCGGAGACGGAGGAGAAAATAGTGCCGGCGGATGTTTGGGCTATTTCCCCGGAATTCCAGGTTCTACCTTAGCCACCTATTATCCCCAGCGGATGTTCTTTGGTGGCGGTGGCGGTTCCGGACACGGAAACGAAGCCTCTAATGGTTCTGCCGGATTTGCGACTGATGGTGGAAACGGTGGCGGAATGGTCATCATTTTCGCCAATGATATTGAAGGAAACGGTTTTGAGATTTCATCAAACGGCGCTGACTCAGAAAATGCCAAAAACCGTGATGGCGGCGGTGGTGGCGGTGGTGGCGGAGTCGTTTATATCAAAACCAATAACTTATCATCTGGTTACAATGTCTCTTGCCTTGGTGGAAACGGAGCTAGCATTGACATGAAAGGGTCCTCTGATTGTATGGGTCCCGGCGGTGGCGGCGGAGGTGGAATGTATATGTCAAATATCTCCGATCCTTCTATTACTATTGATTTAAGCCCGGGTGTCAATGGGGTAATTTTGAATGGTGACGGTAGCTGTACCGGCAATGCCAACGGTGCCTCTCCAGGATCGGACGGACAGACGCTTGCCTTTCAGGAGATACAACTCGGAACGCCGGCTTCGGGTGGAGCCGTCGTGAATAATATCAACCAAACACTTTGTACGGGCAATAGTATTGTTGTTAATGGCAATACATATGACGAAAGTAATCCTAGCGGTTCTGAAACCATCGCAGGCGGTTCTTTTTTAGGTTGTGATTCCACTATAAATGTCACCCTTTCTTTTATTACTTCAAGTAATAATAATATCACTCAAACACTATGCGAGGGTCAAAGTGTAACAGCAAATGGAAACACTTATGACGAAAGTAATCCAACCGGAACGGAAGTCATTTCCGGTGGTTCTTACTTAGGTTGTGACTCTATTATTAATATTAATTTGACTTATGAATTTAATGGTATTGGAAACTTGACTCAGAGTGCTTGTGAAGGAACTTCAATCACCATCGGAGGAATCACTTATGACGAATCCAATCCTAGCGGGACCTTTACCCTTCCCGGCCTTGCGGCGAATGGTTGTGACTCTATCGTAAATGTAACATTAACATTCACTCCTCATGCAGTCAACAACATCAATAGTTCGCTATGTACCGGCGGTTCTATTTC
>JAHDCE010000388.1:0-2461 GCA_020630045.1 Saprospiraceae bacterium
GTCGGAACATCCTCCTGATTCTACTAATCGTTCTGTTTTCATGAACTGAATCACCCTAGTAAAATTCTGTTCTTTGCGATGGAACTTATTTATCCATAATTCGGTTTTAAGTAGTAGGAGGATATTACCTCTTCATCATTAATCCATCTATTATGAAACGTCCGGTCATTTATCGCACTATTGTTGGGGTCACTCAAACTCCATACGTTTTGTACAGTTTCCACAGGGGCTGACCGGAATCCTATTGCCTCTGTATAATCCTGTTTTCCTATTCTATCTTTTGTCTATCTTTTCCGATGTTTGATGCCTAGCGGGATATGGCTCTTGGGCTTTTTCCGGAGAGAAAAGGTAAAGACATAGACCTTACATCAAGGAGTGTGTCAAACGTGGAATCCACTTTTGACAACATCCTTCTATTTTATATTATTATGAAAAACATTAAGTATTTCAGGAACATAGGTATTGCTGCACATATCGACGCCGGCAAAACCACTTTGACGGAACGCATTCTTTATTATTCGGGAAAAATCCATAAAATCGGTGAAACCCATACCGGGAACAGCGTCATGGATAGCAACGCTCAAGAAAAGGATCGCGGAATCACCATCAGTGCCGCAGCCACTCGTACGACTTGGGTGCATGGAGGTCATGATTATACCATTAATATCATTGATACTCCCGGGCATATCGACTTTATGATCGAGGTTGAACGTGCTCTTCGTGTCCTTGACGGAATGGTTGCCTTATTCGATGCAGTTTCGGGTGTGGAATCCCAATCCGAAACAGTTTGGAGGCAAGCCGGTAGGTATGATGTCCCTGTGATTGCTTTCATCAATAAAATGGATCGTGCGGGAGCGGATGCTGAGCATGTAATATCAGAAATCCGGGAACGCTTGGGAGCGAATGCTATTCCGCTTCAAATTCCGATTGGAGAAGAAGCCGATTTCTCGGGTGTCATCGACCTTGTCGAAATGAAAGCTATCGTTTGGGAAGGTGACGCTCTCATGAAGATGGATATTCCTCCTGAGTATATGGAAGAAGCTTTGCTTGCCAGGTTCAACTTAGTGGAATCTTTGGCCGAATTGGAAACATCCACTCTGGAACGTTACTTGTCCGAAGGAGATGTTTTTTCTCCTGAAGATTTGAAGCAAGTCATCCGAACAGCGACCATCCATCGGGAAATGGTGCCTGTATTAATGGGAGCCGCCTACAAGGAAAAAGGTGTCCAGCCTTTGCTAGATGCAATCGCTGCATTTTTGCCTTCACCCTTGGATATCGGGCAGATTCAAGGCATACATCCGGAACATGATGAGACGATTGTTCGTGAAGTATCGCCCGCTGAGCCGCTTGCGGGTTTGGTTTTCAAAATCGCGTTCGATTCACAGAACCGGAAGTTGACTTATGTGCGGATTTATTCAGGTCGTTTAGAAGCCGGAACTCCTGTTTTCAATATGAAAACGGGTAAATCCGAAAGGGTGAGTCATATCTACCTGATGCATGCGGACAAGAAGGAACGTTTGGATTCCGCGTCAGCGGGAGACATTGTAGCGGTAGTGGGGCCGAAACAATGGCATACGGGACATACGGTTTGCGACAAGGACAATCCGATTGTATTGGAATCCATGTTGGTTCCCGATCCTGTCATCAGTATCGCCATTGAGCCCAAGCGATTCGAAGACATCGAAAAGCTAGGGTTCGCATTGGCGAAATTGGCGGAAGAAGACCCTACGTTCAAAACTGCGACGGATGCGGAATCCGGTCAGATTTTAATATCGGGTATGGGCGAATTACACTTGGATGTTTTACTCAAACGTTTGGCCGATGATTTCGGTATTCATTGTAATACCGGGACGCCGAGTGTCACTTACAAGGAAACTTTGACACAATCCGTATTACACCGTGAACGTTTGAAAAAGTTCAGGGGAGGTCCGGGACAATTCGCAGAAATCGAGGTGGAAATCGGGCCTATTGACGAGGAGTTCAACCGTAGCGAGGCTTATCTCAACGGAGACCGTTTGCAATTTGTCAATGAGATTACAGGCGGGGCGATTCCGAAGGAATTCATTCCTAGTATCGCCAAGGGTTTCCGCTCGATGTTGAACGACGGTGTTTTGGCCGGCCACGAACTCACCGGCATGAAAGTCCGTCTTTTTGACGGTGCTTTCCATTCGGTTGAATCCAAAGCGCTTTCCTTCGAACTCGTAGCGAGGGATGCGTTTCGTGAAGCGGTACCGTTGACTTACCCGAAACTGATGGAACCCCGGATGCGGATTGACATCCAAACACCGGAAGAGGATTTGGGTAAAGTGTTCGGAGACCTCAACCGTCGGCGTGCTTTGATTAAAGGGCAAGAACAAATGTCCGGTGGTTTTATTGCCGTTGAGGCGGAAGCTCCTTTAGCAGAGATGTTCGGATATGTCAATGCTTTGAGGGCGCTGACTTCAGGTCGGGCTTCGTTCAG
>JAHDCE010000388.1:2561-4699 GCA_020630045.1 Saprospiraceae bacterium
TCTGACAACTCATCTACTTTTCCAAGTGTCGTCACTTCGATGTCGTACTTGTCGAAGTCGATTCCCTTGGTGTTGTATTTAGAAATGAATATGCGTTTGAAGCCCAATCGATCGGCTTCTTGGATGCGTTTTTCTATACGACTTACTGCTCGGATTTCACCACTCAACCCGACCTCTCCTGCAAAACAGTAGTCACTGGGCACGGCTATATCCTCCAAGGAGGAAATCAATGCTCCGACTACGGACAAATCCAATGCCGGATCATCGGATCGTATTCCTCCGGCAATATTGAGGAATACATCGCTTGCACCGAATTGGATGCCGCATCTTTTTTCGAGGACGGCTAACAACATACTCATTCGACGTAAGTCGAATCCTGTGGCCGAACGCTGGGGTGTACCATAAACCGCAGTACTGACCAATGCCTGGGTTTCTATCAACATGGGGCGGAGTCCTTCGAGCGTCGCCGCTACGGCGGAACCGCTTAAAATCTCCGAATGTTGCGCTAATAATATTTCGGAAGGATTCGGAACTTCTCTTAGGCCATCAGCCTGCATTTCATATATCCCCAATTCATTGGTGGATCCAAAACGGTTTTTGATGGTTCTTAATATACGATAGGTATAATTGCGATCACCTTCGAATTGTAACACGACATCTACTAAATGTTCGAGTAATTTGGGACCGGCAATCGAGCCTTCTTTATTGATATGGCCAATCAAGAAAATCGGAATGCCCATTTCTTTCGCATAACGTTGGAGTTCATTGGCACATTCGCGTACCTGAGAAATACTTCCGGGGGCGGATTCAATAAAAGGAGAGGTCAGCGTTTGAATCGAATCGATTATGATTAATTTCGGTTCGATATTATCCGCATGATTGATGATTTTACTCACATTCGTTTCGGTCAGGATATAGCATTCGGATTCGGGGTTTCCAATCCGTTCCGATCGCATTTTGATTTGTTCTTCGCTTTCTTCTCCTGACACGTATAATATGCTAATCGGCAAATGGATGGCTAACTGTAACAACAATGTAGATTTTCCGATTCCGGGTTGCCCACCAATTAAAATGATTGAACCATCTACAATCCCTCCTCCTAGGACTCTGTTCAGTTCATCGTCAGGAGTTACCAATCGCTTCGTATTGCCAGTAGATATATCTTGGAGGATGGTCGGTTTGGGTTCGCTTTTTTTACTTTGGGGCTTTCTGACAGATTTTCTGAGTTCTTCCCTTTTGTTGTCTTTTGTGACAACCTCCTCTTGAAACGTGTTCCATTCGTTACACTCGGGACATTTTCCGGCCCATTTGGGAGACTGGTGTCCACAAGTTGAACAGAAGTAAACTGTTTTCGCTTTAGCCATTGAAGTATTTTAGTTGATTCATACTAGTGCACTAGATATGCAAAGATGATGTTTTTCTATAAATACTCCATTCCTATTTATCCCTCCCTCATTCTCCCCAAACCAATCACTCCCTCCTTTCCATGTCACTTTTTCTTTTTTTTGTTAAAATTTACTCTAGTTATAGTATTTTAAAACCCAGTTACTTATATTTGTGACTATCAAATTTTGAAAAAAAACAAAAAAAATGTGACCC
The DNA here is from genome assembly GCA_020630045.1 of Saprospiraceae bacterium. GTDB lineage: Bacteria > Bacteroidota > Bacteroidia > Chitinophagales > Saprospiraceae > JAHDCE01. Next base: position 4,161 of record JAHDCE010000388.1, read on the forward strand.
CTAATTTTTTTTCCGTCTAAAGGACACAACAAGAACACACATACACTATGAGAAAAACACAAAATCCCAAAGGGAAGGGGAAGAAGGTGACTTCATTACCCAATGGTTCTAAGATAAATTTAAAAAATGTGCGCAAAACCAACAAAGCTATGGATAAAGGCTTTATTTCCAAGTGGTTTTGATAAAAAAATAAATTTCCTTTTCATAGTAAAAGGATGAAAGATTGATTGTTTTTCATTTGGTTTTTTGGGGTTATACAGGGGGCTGCTTCATGCAGTCACCCTGTTTTTTTTATTATTTTTTGAGTTAAAAATTTGTGTTTTCATGCTAAAAATGAGGAAACAAAAATTCATTTCTAGTAAAAACAATACAAATACAGCAACTTGTCACAAATAGCAAGGGTGTAAATATGATTCTTCTTGTTTTCAATTATACCAATAACACCAAATTCCTTGCAAATAAGTACCCGGCCATAAATAATTAAGGAATATGCTTTTCGGGTATTTTTGCTTTATCCTTCGTACAGTCCTCAACTTGGT
>JAHDCE010000389.1 GCA_020630045.1 Saprospiraceae bacterium
CAAAACAAAATGAATTCGCTAATTGTCATTAACTTTGTCTAACAAATAGACGGGTGTTGATATGCCCAAAATTGAACATCAAAAAAAATCGTTATGTATCCAATAGAATTAACAGCTCCGATGGCCAAGGATTTGACCGATCATGGGTTTAACGGACTCAAGACTTCTGAGGAAGTAGATGCGGTCTTGTCCGAGAAAGAAGGAACCGTATTGGTGGTGGTGAACTCTGTTTGCGGATGTGCCGCAGCCAATTGCCGACCGGGTGCCAAGTTGTCGATGGACAATGAAAAGGTTCCTGCAAAAACAGTTACAGTTTTTGCGGGTGTTGATAAAGATGCAGTGAATAAAGCACGTGAGTACATGATGCCGTATCCACCATCTTCGCCTAGTATCGCCTTGTTCAAGGATGGTAAGTTGGTTCACTTTTTAGAGCGACATCACATCGAAGGACGTTCGGCGGAAATCATCGCGGCAAACCTTCGCATGGCTTACGACCGTTTTTGCTAGCAAGTATTGTTTTCCCGTAAGGGAAATAAACAAAACGCCCTTCAATCTCCTAGGAGATTGAAGGGCGTTTTTTATAGAGGTTGAATGGATTGGTATTATTTTTTCCCGTTACAAGCCGGATCTTTACAAGTACCGTAAAAGTTGAGCGAGTGGGATTCGATATTGAAATTGTGCATTTCCGCGACTAAGTTCCGGATGTTTTGGATTCGAGGGTCGCAAAACTCCAATATCTTGTTGCATTGTGTACAAATCAAATGGTCATGTTGTTGGTATTTGTAGGATTTTTCGTAGTAGGACAAATTTTGTCCGAAGTGGTGTTTTCTGATCAGGCTGCATTCCGATAAGATGTCCAAAGTGTTGTAAACCGTCGCCCGGCTCACCTTGAAATTTTTGGTTTTCATGTCGATGTACAACTGCTCCGCGTCGAAGTGGTCGGCACGGGTATATATTTCTTCAAGCAATGCAAACCGTTCCGGTGTTTTGCGGAGCTTTTTTTCTTCCAAATATTTAGCGAATATTTGTTTGACTTCTTCTACTTGATCTATTTGCATATCGTTGACTCAGAACATGACTTCTAAAAACCGGGTGGATAGTTCGATTAACTTCATGCCACCTATTACAAAGGTAATAACAATCTACGACAACTAATTGTGCGATAATTCATGGGGTTCGTGTCGAAATCATTGCTGCCAGACACGAATGTATTTTGTAAATTATTAGACGATAATTAATCCGCGATTTCCAAAATTTTGAGTTCCACCCGTTGGTTTTTCTTCCTTCCCGCACCGGTGTTGTTGTCCGCTATCGGAACCGTTTTGCCATAGCCGGCATATTTGATTCGATTGCGAGGGACTCCATTTGAAATAAAATACTCCATAACGGCTTTCGCTCTTGATGAAGACAATTCGTGAGCAAAGGAAGAACTGCACCAACCGTTGGTATGTCCGCCTACTTCGACAATGAGTTTATTATTTTTTTGCAAAAAGGTTTTTACCCTTTCCAACTCCGCATAAGATTGGTCTTTGAGATCGCTTTTGTTCGCCTCGAAGAAAATATTATTCATCGGAATTACCTGCCCGACCTTAATCGGAACCACTTCTATGTTTTGGTTTAACTCCACATACTCCTGTTTTTTGGGAGGTTTGGGTTTGGACGGCGTAGAAGGCCGAGGACGTGAAGTCGGTTTGCTTTGACTCCTCCTTTTTTTCCAGTCCGCGATTTGTTGTTGGAGTTTATCCGCTTCTTGCTTCTTTTTTCCAATTACGATTTCGTCCTTGATTTCGGCTTTTACCGGTTCCATCAGTTCAAGCTTCAATTCTTCAATGACTTCTTCCTTGATGACGTTTTTCAATTCTTCTTCGATTTCATTGTCGCTTTTTACCGTTGCTGCGACACTGGGTAGCCGTTCCAATTCAACCAATGCCTCCCGCTCTACCTTTTCAACGACCTCTTTCAATTCTTCGTCATCTTTATTTTCGGGTTCGATATCTTCTGCGATTTCGTCCGCTAATTCCGCTTTGAGTTCCGCACGAACCTGTTCTAGTAATTCTGCCCTAAGTTCCTTTCTCATTTTATCCTGCAACTCCTCAAAAGAAATAGCGTCTTCCGGTAGACTTTCTTCATCTATGGTTTCTATCTTCTCTTCCTTTTGCGGAACATCATCTTTCGCTATACGTTCATCTTGCGGTTCGTCTTCCGGGCGATTATTTTTCCTAGGAGTATCGCTATCCGGTTTTTCTTCGGGGCGGGTTTCGACCACAGCGTCTTCCGGTTGTTCGTCTTCCTCATCTTCATCCTTGTTTTTGTACTTGTTCAGTTTGTCGTACAACGATGTCAATTCATCATCGGGCTCTTGCTTTTTGGGTTTCTTGTCAGGTCTAGTGTCAATTTTATCTTCTGACGCGATAGCGGTTTCATCTTCCGGATTTTCCCTAGTAGAAGTAGGCTGGTTTTCTTCCGGTTCCTCCTTGTATTTGTTTAATTTGTCATACAAAGAATTCAATTCACTGTCCCGTTTGGGTTTACTGCCTGAGCGGGTAGCCAAGTCTCCGTCTACGGTATCACTTACCGGTTTGACACCTAACTTTTCGTAATACTTTTTCTTTAAATATTCGAGTTCGGAATCACGTCCATATTTGGGTTTGGGTTTTTGGGGCAAGGTCGGATCACGTTCCAGTTTTTGTGGCCCTACATCCGCCAGTTCATAATCAGGTGCGGTATATTTTTCTTTCTCTTTCTTTTTTTTCCGTTCCTTTTTGGCTTTCAATTTTGCGACCTCCTGCTCTAGCCGTTCCAGTTCTTTTTCCATTTCCGTCATTTCCGGGTCGTCTTCCCCTTCCGGGGAATAATTGCCGGGGTTGTCTTCACCACCAACCGGTTCTCGGTCAGAATCCAGTTCTTCCAACTCTTCGTCCGCCAATTCCATGCTTTGGCTAATGGGGAAATAACCTTCAACATCGGCATAAACTTCAATGTCTTCTCCATATGAAGCGACAATTTGATAAGTACCGTCGTCCTTGGTTTCGGCGATTCGTTCACCATCATTTTGTCGCTTATCTTTTTTGAGGGGATTGTATTTGATTTTGGCTTGTATCGGCTTGTTGGTCGTTACGTCTATCAATTGACCGGTCATCAACATCACCGGTTCCGGTCGGGCTTCTTTGGGTAATCGGATTCTGAACAAATCGGATTGTCCATAAGTGTTGAATCCGGAAGAGAAGTATGCATATTCGCCGGAGGCGGGAATTGAAAAGTTGAAGTCGTTGTCAGGTGTGTTGATTTTCTTCCCTAAGTTTTTGGGTTTACTCCATTTCGTCCAAGAGTCATCTAGTCTTTTACTGACGAAGATATCTAGCCCGCCATATCCGTAATGGCCGTTGCTTCCAAAATAAAGCGTCCGTCCATCCGCTGCTAAGAATACACTGTTTTCTATATTGACAGTATTGATGGTCGGCCCTAGGTTTTTGGGTTTGCTCCAAGTTCCGTTGGATTGCTTGAAAGAAACATATAAATCCCGCTCTCCGAAACCTTCGGTTCGTTCCACGGACATCACCAATATGTTTTCGTCAACACTAAAATGGTATTCTACGAATTCATTGTTGTTGTAATGATCTTCGATTTTTAATGTTTTGGGTTTGGCCCAAGTCCCGTATTTGAGTTTGGACATAGACACGCCGTCCTTGGCTCTTTTGTTATAGTCGTTGCCCAAGTAGAGATGGTTGCCGTTCGGTGAAACCGCCACTACGAAATTGTGAAAATCCGTATTGAGAGGTTCACCGACATTCAAGGGACTGCTCCATTGGTCATTGGGCTGTCTGAATGATACCCAGATGTCATCTTTTCCTTCTCCTCCTGTATTTTGCGGGTGGTATTTTCTAGTAAAATAAAGGGTATTCCCGTCAGGGGAAATAATAGGTAGTCGTTCTGAATATGCAGAGTTGACTTTTCGACCTAAGTTTTCCGGATCAGGCATTGGGGAAGAATATTTCAACTCATCGATAAGTCCTAGGATTCTGATTTCTCCGTAATGGTCGGTGATGCCGATAGCATCTATCAGGTTCATCCCTTTGACTGCCTTGGTGTTGAGTTCAACGACACATTCTTCGATATAGGAATTGATGGGAGGAAACCCATGTTTGAGCATTCTGAAAGTCGTGCCCGGTCCTAGTGGCCTTGGATTCTTGTTTTCATAAACCACATGCTTTTTGTCCTTGGTGTCGAATAAGGTGATTTTTACAATCGCTCCCGGATTAAAACTTTCGGAAACATATACTTGACGAGCTCCTCTCAATGGTTGTGCAAAACGTACTCGAATATATTCTTTGCCGCCGTTCGGATCCTTGGGTTGCCAAGCCCATTGGTCTAAGTTTTCATGACCGATGGCATTAGGAACACCCAAGGCTTGGGATGCTGAATAATACTTGTCGCTTCCTTGGCTAGAATGTCGGACGACTTCCGATGCCCATTGGATGGTTTGGGCATTCACCATTTGGAATGCCATAACCATGAAAATAAAGAGAAGGGTTCGTTTGGTATAGACCATGACAAGAAGTTTGGATAATTCGAGCAAATGTTGAATCAATAAAATGAACTTGTTTGAAAATAGCTCATATGCCATTCTTGAACAAGTACAGTATTCAAATGGATAGGGAGACAACAAAATACTGAACTTCGCCGGAAAAAATGG
>JAHDCE010000390.1 GCA_020630045.1 Saprospiraceae bacterium
GACTCTATTTTGAATAATTTCATAAAGTCTTCAAATAGGATTTTCCAGGCAACACATTTGGATGTGGCTTGGATATATTCCCGACAAGGGGTTTTTAAAAAGAAGGAATACCAATCGATGACAATATCAGCAGGTGCGAAAAATTTGGTGGTAATATCATTACCTCCTAAATCAATAGCAAAGGATCTCGCGAACCCGGATTCCAAGAAATAATAATAGTTGGCTGTTTTGTGCTCTTCTATCAAATATTCATTTTTCTTGAATTCTTTTCGTTTAAATTGAGAAAGAATCAAATCCAATTCTTCCCTCGAAAAATTTTCGCGTTTGAATATGTTTTCTTCTAAGAATTTACTTTTTTTCATGCTTTCTTTTCTGAATATCCAAATATACTCACACCTCCATCAACACCCCCGACCACCAAACATACACCATGCTCGCCAAGGCGATGAGGTTACTGCCGACACCGAATATTTTCATTTGGTTCAAGGTGTAAGTATTGTCTTTATAAATGACAAACAAATCCAATAATAACCAGATTAAACCCAAGGCGAGCATTCCTCCGAAAATGTAATCTTCATATACGGTCATCAGGAGTATGACTTCCAGGGCAACGATTCCTATAATGAGCAATTTCGTATTCCGCATTCCTAGGCGGGTGGCGGTGGTGTGGCGGTTGGCTTTGCGGTCGGGTTCGATGTCCATCACTTCTCCGATGAGTTGGGATTGGACGGCGAACAACACCAAATACAAGTAGGTCAACCAAGGCACTTGTGGTGTATCATTGAGCATGACACTGAACGGTACGATGAGTAAGTATCCGAACTGGGCGAACAACTCCAGTGGTGGTGTGTTCCTAAATCCCCTTCCGGGGAAATTGTAGGCGAGCAGAACCAAAAACAGAACGGTGAATAACCAAATACTATGTACGCCGATATACCATATAAAAAAGCCGTAGCACAACAACTGGAACCCAAACAGAATGGGTGGCAATGTATTGAGTTGCTCCCGGGTTCCCTTGGCTCCGAATAAAAAACTATCCTTCCTCGGATTCAATTTATCGGTCTCGTGATCGACGTAATCGTTCCAAGCATAGATAATAAAATTGAGGGGGAATGTAGCGAATATAAAACCCAACCAAAAATCGGTCGAGTATCGGATATCCATTCCGCTCAGCGGCAAGAAATAAAGCCATAAAGCAGGAAACCAAAGTCCGGGCCGCGAGGCTTTTATCCAGAATAAGAGGAGTTTCATATTGATTTAAAAATCCATTTCCTTGGCCGCCTTTTCGGCCATCGGTATATCAATATAATAGATAAATACTTTATCCTCCCGACAACCCAATTCGATGCGTCTATTGCCGTCTATCCAAAGGTAATAGTAACATTCTTCATCATCTTCGTCCTTGACTTTGAAATGTCGTTTGCCGTACTTGGCTTTGAACATGTCATAAATCTCATCTAAGACTTCTTTGGGGTCATGCTCTTCTTTTAAATTCGGAAGGCACTCTACCTTATAGAGTTCTTCATCGTGATAATAAGCATCGAAAAAGGTTCGCATTTTTCCGGCATCGCGAAGGCGTAAATCATAGACGTACTCCCAGACTTTTTTTGCTCTGGGTTTCCCCCTTGTTTTTTCAATGCGGTACATTTTCTTTTCGGACTGCATTTTTTTGGTATGGCGATACAATTGCTTTTTACTCATCCCGAATCGGAAATCCAAAACGATAGTATCGTGGCGCACACCAGAAGCCTTTTCCCCATCGATATGATCCGCTATCAATTCGGCTTGGCTTTCGAGTTCCACTCCTTTTTCGCGCATGGCAGCACCTTCTTCCGGCTGTACGGGTATCTCCCCTTCCGGGGAATTATCAGTTCCGCCACCACAGGCAATTATTCCCGTAAGGGAAATCAATATGGCTAAAAATAAAATCGTATTTTTCATAGTCTTTGAATTGCTATTCATGAACTTCATTACCGATTATTTCGCTTCCATTCTAATTGAAAAAGTAGAGCCTTTTCCCACGACCGATTCAGCTGTCAATTTGAACCCATATCGTTCGGCGATTTTTTTGCAGGTTGACAAACCGATACCTGAACCTTTGTATTCGGAATGGCTGTGCAATCTGAAAAAAGGATTAAAAACTTCTTCCAATTTATTTTCCGGAATTCCGATTCCATTGTCTTTGACTTGAATCGTATTGCCTTCATCCAATAGTGAAATAACTACACGTGGTTGATTGCCGGGTGGTTGGTATTTGATGGCATTGGATATCAGGTTTTGGAACAAACTCAGGGCATCTGTTTCCGACATTTTCACTTCCGGCAAACCTTTGGGAATATCCAAAATCGCATTCGAATCACGAATGTCCGATAATAAATTGGCCCTTACTCGCTCCATGATTCCATCCAAGGCAATCGCTGTTCCTTCATATTGTTGATGCCCTACGATGGCATGATCTAACAAATCGGAAATCAATTGGCTGAGTTGAACGGAGGAGTCATGAATAATTTTTAAGTATTGCCGTCCTTCTTCGTCCAATTTATCCCTGTACTCTTCTTCTAACAGTTCGCTGAAGCTACTGAGCATTCTCAGGGGCGCTTTCATATCATGGGATGCGACTGCGGAAAACTCCATGAGTTCCCGGTTGGTTCTTTCCAGTGCATCTTGTGCCAATTTGAGTTCGGTAATGTCTTCCGTGAAGATATAAACGCCATAAATTCCATCTCCTTCCAAATCCTTGGCGGGAATATAATTGACACGGAGGGCTCGATCCATTCCATCCGGAAATTTGCGACGGGCTTCGAAGGTGACGGTTTCTCCAAGCAAGGCACGATCTAGGAGCGGTTTGATTCTAATAAACCGACCTTCGCCTAATAAATCTTTGGCGTGTTTGCCGACAATGTATTTTTTTTCGGTGTTGAACCACAGTTCGTAAGTTCGATTATTGAGCCGATACACATAATCTTTGTCAATAAAAGAAATACAGGCGGGTAAAGCGTCTGCCAACTGAGTAAGTTGCCGTTGCTTCAAATCCAAAGCACGGACAATCTTTTCCAGACGTCCATCATCCGATTGATTATCTTTTTCCGAATTGTCGATTTCCTTGCTCATTCAGGAATAAAAGTACACAGGTGATTTCAAAAATCCATAACTTTCTGCAAATAGGTGTCTCTGCCCTTTGAACTTGAATGATACCCACATGGTTGTAAAACCATTTTATGCCCTTAATTTGGCGTTTCGAAAAACCTTGAGCAATCGTTCTTTTTTAAAATGAATCATATGCATTTTCTGTTAGGAATTTTCATCATCAATTTTATTCTCGCCCTACTAGCAGCTATTGCTACACCACGCAAATATTTCAATAAGCTTTGGGGGTTCTTGTTTTTAATATTAATCGGCGCCAATATTACTTTCGGCATTTGGTATTATCGGAGAAAGGAAGAGCTTGGGGATTTGAAAAGGCAACATATCGGCTTTTATTTTTTTATTTTCATGGCGTTTATCAATTTGGCTTATTCCGTCACATTGGCCTATGTCATACCATTCGAAGACAACATCATTGACCGGTATATCCAAGAAATGTTCTATTATCTTTTAGTGCCCACTTCGGTTCTTCCTTTTCTCATATCATTTTTCTTTTACAACCGGAATCAAGAATATCAAAGAAAATTGAATAAAGAAATCATGGATTCTGATGTTGAAAGGCGGATTTATGTCAAACCGCATGAATTCAAGAGAGCAGCACCGCCGGAAGACATTAATAATTTGAGTTATGACATTGATGATGAATATATTTCTTTGGATGACGACAATGATGATGAAATAAATATTGATTTGTGATGGAGACTCCTATTCAAATAAAATTCGAAAATTCACAGCAACCGGACTCCGAGTTCGACTTACTAAAACTCGAAGAATTATATACAAGGAAAAACTTGGATCATTCTATAGAACATATTCATCGGGTTTCATTTTATATGTTGATAGTGATATCCAAAGGCCAGGGGCGACATACCATAGATTTTCAAGATTTCGAATATGATACGGGAACCATATTAAGTATTCGAAAAGATCAAATCCACAAATTTCACATCCACCCTAAAGCTAGGGGTTATATCATCTTGTTTACGGATCAATTCCTCGCTTCTTATTTCGAACAAACGGAGAGTCAAATCATCATACAATTGTTTAATGAATTATTGGGTTCTCCCAAAATGTCCTTGCCATCTAAAGAATTAAAAGACATTGAAAGTATCCTACAAAGAATTTGTAAAGAATACTTTTCCAATCAGGACGAGTATTCGATGGGAATCATCAGAAGTGAATTACAAATATTAATTTCAAAACTTTACAGAACTAAGAAAAAGAAAGGAGAAATTATTTCCGAAAGGAAATATTTAAAAGAGTTCATACAATTACAACGACTGGTGGAAAAGCATGTTTTCCAACATTCCCAAGTCAGCTATTATTCCAAGGAACTCGGATATTCGACCAAAACCCTTAATGCCATTACCAGAAGTATATTGAACAAATCAGCCAAGGCGTTTATTGATGAAATTTATATCAAACAAATCAAGCGACTCTTGCTGAACAGCACTCATTCCGTCAAGGAAATCGCATACGATACGGGCTTTGAAGAATCAACGAATTTTTACAAGTATTTTAAAAA
>JAHDCE010000391.1 GCA_020630045.1 Saprospiraceae bacterium
TTCAATGGACAAATAGGAATTTTGAGAACGAAGAATTACATCCACTAATAATAATAGGAACGTTTGTGTACGAGTTTCTTTCAATACATCCTTATCAAGACGGAAATGGTAGATTATCGAGATTGCTAACCACTTTACTGCTTTTGAAAAATGGGTATGATTTCATGCAATACGCATCAATGGAAATCGAAATTGAAAAGCGGAAAAAAGATTATTACAAGGCATTGATGAATGGTCAGAAGGATAGAGGAACAGAAAAAGAAATAATAAAAGATTGGATTCTGTTCTTTTTGGATACACTTGAAGCTACAATAAAAAAACTGGAAGATAGATATGCGAAAATAAAAGACAAAAAAAGCTATCTGAATGATAGACAGAAGGAAGTGCTTGAGTTTTTGAAGAACAACGAGCCTGTAAAAATTAGTGATGTAGTTGCAGCATTAAATAATTGGACTTCGTACACCTTGAAAAAAGATATGAAATACCTTTTGGAAGAAGGAATTATAAAAAAATGGGGAAAGCAAGGGCAACAATTTATGTGATGAAAGAAAATAATAAAAAAGAAGACTGAAGCCAACAAAGGCTAAAATGGTAATAGCCGCTACGTGCGGCTACTACGTTTAGCCAGACCGTTTTAAGCACCCGTCCAAAAGCAACCATATTGTCCATGCGGCGGATTTTTACGCACAAAAATCCACTCGCTTGTATTTACTCATTATTTTGACCGAGTACTTACTTCTATGAAAATAGATGATTTTGAAATCTTAGATGAACCCATTGACGAAAAGCCTTTATATGATTTTGGATCTATTTCAAAGGTGGGATTGGGTTTTATTGCCATTTATGGTTTGTACCTCCAAATGAGTGCGATATTTTATGAATCTCCTCCTAGGTTTGATGGGGTCAGCGATTTACCGCCTCCTGTATATTTTAGGTGGCGATTACACATTTTATGTATCATCGGCACTTTTTTGATCATTAGGACATTAAGGAAAAACGGCTGGAAGTTCCCCTTGAAGTATTTTGATATCGCAATTATGCTAGGAGTTCCACTCTTGTTGCTAATGGATCAGGTTGTAATACGATTCGAACATGTTTGGTGGTGACTCTTGATTTCATTTTGTGATAACATCTAATAATCATGCCTGAAAAACTCTTAATACAAGGACAAAGTATCCGGATGGATGCCACTTATTTTTCATCCCGGTTTCACGGAGATGTGAATCGGGTCGAGATGAAAAAACTTCCTTTGTTGAAGGGGCTCCTTCATTTGAATGTGGCGGGAGCTGATTTGTACGATTCGGATTTGATGATTGTCGGGCGACTAGAAGGTTTGAAGATGCTGGATTTGGATTTGACGGATATTACGGATGCCGGTCTTCGATACTTGAGTGGTTGCTCTCATTTGGAAGATTTGAGATTGAAAGATAATCCTCAATTGACGGATGGATGTGTGCCACATCTTTTGTCGCTTGGGAGTTTGAATTTTTTGCATTTGGAAAACACATCCATCACCTGGGACGGCGTGCGGTCGTTGATTGAGGGTTTGGACTTGTGCGAAATCATTCTAGATGGAGATTTCAAAACGTATGGGCGTGAAATCTTGGTCTTGTCTAGCGAATATCCTGAACTAGAGATTTTGATAAAGGGTTTTGCCCTAGTAAAAAACGGTAAACATTACTAGGACTTAAATATATTGTCAATAATAAGCGACACTTGACTTGGGGCATTGTTTTTTGATGGCTCTTTTTATTTTTTTGTTGAGTGCTTTCCTGTCTTTTTTATGGAGAGCGTTCAGGTATTTTTTGGTTTTTCTGCTTCTCTTTTTGTTCATGCATTTTTGAAAATTGAAATCGATTTTCGTTCCTCCGAAAAGCTTCATGTCCGGGCTATATTTCCTGGGTCGGTCACTGCGTTTACTTTTTCGTTCGGCTTTGTTTTTTGCCTTTTGTTCTTTCTTTTTGAATGTGCTATAACAGCTGCAATAATCTTCAGCTTCAGATTGAATGATTTTTTCTTCAATGGAAGATGAATGAGGTGAATTTGAATAAATGGAAAGAAAAAATATTAGAGCGACAATGATTTGAATATTCATTTACTTAACTTGGTTTTTGCTTATAACGATTAAGTTGTAGACTTAGTATTGCATTACAAAACGAACCGACGACATGAAAAATCAATTATTATTCTTATTGGCCATCATTTGCTGTTTGGTGGCTTGTCAACCAACTACGGATTCCGAAAATGATGATTCCACGACAGTGGAGCAAGATGATGCTACCTCTCATGAAGGAACTGAAACTACGGATTCCCCTCCTGCTTCAGATTCCGGAAAGGATTCCCCGGAAGGGGAACAAAAAGTAGACCCTAAAGTGTCAAAGCTGATATTGACCTCCTTGTATGGCGATAGTTACTATGAAGATGAACAGTCCATAGAATTCAGCCCATTGGATCATATTCCGGAAGGTTCTTTACCCGAGGCGTTCAGTGATGCGGAGGTTGCGGATGCTTGGGTGATTTTCGCTAAAAAAGTGGATGTTCCGCCCGGAGACTTGAAGACATTATTCGTTGTAAAATCGAATGTTGAGGGCAACGATTGCCATGCTTGCTCGCCATTGGTCAGCGCCGGTGTAATGGATGATGCCGGTAAGATTGAAAAGCATATTTACTTGGGGCCTTATGGTGTTTATGGAGAGGCACCGTATGTCGAAGCCCAACCGATTTCGAGAGAAGATTGGGGACTGGAGTTACATATCGGCGATTTGCACATGGGGTATTTTGTGGAGTACTACAATTTGCATTCGATGAAGTACGATTTCAAAAAACTATACTCGACCCAACTTTCTGAAGATAACAACGGGACTTGCGACCCGGACGGAACGGACGAGCATTTGGGTGAGTGCTATGAATGGGAGACGAAGTTGACTTACAAAGTCATGCATGACCCAGAAGAGCATTTGACGGATGATTACTACAATATCGTCGCACATACAACGGGAACCCGTCCGTCGAAAGAGGATAGGAATAAGATTGAAAAGGTGGATGAGAAGGCGACTTATGCGTATAGAGACGGCTCATATCAAAAGCAATAGTCGGGATGAGTTCTCTCCTTGAGATTTTTAGTATCAACAACATTGTATTTGAAGTTATCGGGTATCCGATGAGTTATGTGGAACTTGTCGGTACCCTTACGGGATTGATATGTGTGTGGCTCGCTGCCCGTTCAAATATCTTGACCTGGCCGGTAGGCTTGGTGAATGTGGTGTGTTTTTTCGCCATTTTTTATCAAGTCAATCTGTATTCCGATATGCTATTGCAGGTATATTTCTTTGTGATGAGCTTGTATGGCTGGTATTATTGGAAGCAAAATGACCCTAGGGGGACGAAGGTGGGGGTTATTCCCGTAAGGGAAAGATGGATGTATGCCGGAATCATGTTGGTGTGCATGTTAATGCTAGGGTATGCTGTCGCCCGGTTTCATGTTTGGATGCCCGGCTGGTTTCCTGAAGCGGCGTCTTATCCGTATCCTGATGCATATACGACGGTGTTGAGTATCGCCGCTACGGTGTTGCTCGCCCGCAAAAAATGGGAAGCTTGGATATTGTGGATGATGGTGGATACAGTGAGCATTTATTTGTATTATCTCAAGGGCATCATGTTCATTTCGTTGGAATATGTGGTGTTTTGGTGTATGTCTTTGTACGGCGTCATCACTTGGTATAAACTGATTGGACATGAAAGTGGGACTGATTCTGGGAAAATTCATGCCGCTCCATAAGGGGCATTTGGCATTGGTTGAGTTCGCGATGGAGCGTTGCGATTTCTTACGGATATTGGTATGTTCCTGTAAAGGGGAACCCATAGACGGTGAATTAAGGACGAGGTGGTTGAAGTTCGCTACGATGGGGATGAATCATGTTCATGTTATCCATTTGGAATACGATAGTTCTGTACTTCCCGCTACGTCTGAATCGGACAGAGACGTGTCTCAAAAATGGGCTAAATTTCTAAAGAAAAAATATCCGGATACGGACGTAATATTCACGTCCGAGCCTTACGGCGAATATGTAGCGGAGTATATGGGAATCGAGCATGAGGCGTTTGATGTCCCTAGGGAATCAGTGCCTGTATCGGCCAGTATGATAAGGGAGCGTCCATTTGCTTATTTTGAATATTTACCGGAGCATGTACGACCTCATTTTGTCAAAAAAATATGTGTGTACGGAACGGAATCTACCGGTAAAACCCGCTTGACTCGCCGTTTGGCGAAACATTTCGAAACGGTTCATGTCCCTGAAATGGCTAGGAGTGTCATTGAAAAAACGGTGAAGGTAGAGCCTCATCATTTAGCTGAAATCGCGGAAGTCCATGCCTCAAAAATCATTCGTGAAGTAGACAAGGCGAATGGGTTGATGTTCATAGATACGGATTTGATGATTACCCGTTCTTATGCGAGTTTTTTATTCGGAAAGGAATTCAAAGTGGACGATTGGATAGAGGAGGCGAATGATATGGATTTTTACTTGTTCATGCAGCCCGATGCTCCATTTGTACAAGACGGTACTCGCTTACCGGTGGAGATGCGGAATCGTTTGCACGAATCCCATGCATCATTTTTGGAAAGTAAGGGTAAACCGTTCGCCAAAATTAATGGTACGGATTGGGAGGA
>JAHDCE010000392.1 GCA_020630045.1 Saprospiraceae bacterium
AAAGCAAAAATACCTGAAAAGCATATTCCCTGATTATTTATGGCCGGGTACTTAATATTATCGCTTCACCCATCGATGGGTTCCCATGATTCCGGTTGCATTTGACATGCTGATTTGATAGATGCCTTCCGGCAAATGTTGGACAGGTATATTTTGGGTATAATCACCCATTTCTCCTTCAACAATAATCGAATGCACCAATCTGCCGGTCATATCCGTTATTTCAAACCGCACCTCTTGGTGTTCCGTCAATTGATAAGACAAATACAAAACATCATCGACAGGATTAGGATAAATGATGAATTCCTCACCACTATTTGCTCCCGTAAATCTTGCATCCATCCTAGCGGCGGGCATAGTAAAGGTAGAGACGCCGGGCGTACTGTATTGCGACCACAAGACACCATCGCATAATGCTCGGATACGATATTCATAAGTCGTTCCGGCCATCACAGGATCGATGATTTTGAAATTCCTACCCGGAGTGGAACCAATAACTGTCCATCCGGTAGAACCGATCGGTCGGTAACTGATTTGATATTTTGTTGCGGTCGGTATGGAATCCCATAACAACTTCACACGAGTAGGACTGATTGCATTATAGCTGAATGTCGTATGGTCAGGAACCGCACAGCTGCTCGTGAAAATCCTTTGAAGGCTAGTATAATCCGTCCAGCCATAAGGACATTCCGCACGAACTCGATATTCATAATATCGCGAAGGAATTAATCCGGTTATGGTCTTTTCATTAGTCAAAGTACCGGCTACTTGCCAAGGCGCACTGTTGTCACTCGTTTTCAACCGATAACGGACTTGATATTTTGTGGCACCGGGCACAGGGTCCCAAGTCACTTTCACATTAGTTGCAGTAAGCAATTCTGCTTGGACGTTCTCAGGCATTAGGCAGTCCTCCGCAAAAACGAACCTTCCCCAAATGGGTTGATGATCTGACAAGTCAAAAATGCGCCATAAATCAATATGGTCAGTTCTATGCAACAAAGAATTGTTTGTTGCTGAAATCGGCATTCTATGATCTGCCCTGTTTAAGACATAATCCAAATATTCCGGATCATAGGGTTCACCGGCATTATAGATATTGAACAATGGATCCCAAGTACTATAAAAACCAAGATAAGCAGGTTCATGCGCGGCAAAATTCCCCCATAGCGAATCATACTCTCCCCACTTATTCGCGAACTTATCAATATTGAAATCCCCACCCATTAATATGGCTTCATCCTGAGGAATACCCTTGCCATCAATAAAGTTTTTCCATTCTACCAACTGCTCTTTCCTAGTGTCTACATCTTCAATGTCATTGAAGGCATCCATATGGGTGCCGAAGATGTGATACTTTTTACCTAATTTGTTGATGGATGCGTACATTACTCCTTTGTTGGCTGTACAATCATCTTCCCAACAGGTATCTCCCCACAAATATTGGTCTTCCGATTCAATAGGCCATTTACTGACAATGACCACACCTCCATCTTCAAGAGGGTTGCCCGGGTCGTCCAATATATCCGTTTGATAAGGATATTCCGTAGCAAGGTTACTGAGCAAAGTAGCTCGTGTGTCATTGTCAAATACTTCTTGTAAAATGATGGCATCCATGTCGTGGACGTAGTCCGCTATTCGATTGGCACGTGCAACTTGGTCGTCATCAGGAAACAAGGGCAATGGCCGCATAAATACATTGTAGGACATCAAATTGAGCACGTTCGCATCATTCGCATCAGCCGGGTCGACAGTATAATGATCATTAATTCCCTCTTCATAAATGGTGAACAATACATCATCATAAATACCGGATGGTGCAGTAGAATAGGATTGGTACCGCAAAAGGTAATTCACGCCTCCTACTGTAAAGCTTTGGTCATAAATATCGCGGTCATCTCTCCAAGCATGAGAAAAACCGGGCCCTTCGGCAGAATGCTTGAATGTGATGGCCGGAAAAGGATTGCTGATGATGTTGTAGGATTCCACATCATATTCTATTTTTAAATCCACCGTTTCTCCGGTAGGGAATGTCAAGGTAGTCGTCACATAATAGGTGCCTGCACTAGAAGATGAGGTCGCCCAATCACGAAACAACCGCATCATTTGTTTATGTGGCTCAAGTCCCGTGATATTTCCATTGAATCCGTCCCAATCGTCCGGGTCGGGTGTCCCGGTTGTTGATACAGTAAAATCAAGGTGGGTATTGTTATGGAAATAGACGAAAGTGTTTTGTGCATCCGTCCAGAGAAAAGAACAAAGGCATAAGAGGAGAAGTAGCTTTTTTTTCATCAGAAATGAATGTTTATTTTGCTTTTAAAACAAGTGTTTAGATTGTAAATTTATAGTATTGAGTTTGTAAACAAATTGTAAATCGTCTGATTTAACAGTAAAAATCAGGTTTTAAGATGGTTTTATCTCATTTGTTTTAATTCTTCTCCTTGGATTTATCAATTATTTCCAAGGACTCATCCAAACTTTTTTGAAAATTTAAAGGGAATACGTAACTAGCACTAGAAACGGAAACCATTAATGCATTGAAAAACCCGAAAGCTCAATATTACCTATTCCTCATTATTTTTACATTCATTTCCCTTCCGGGAATGAATCAATTGTCAGCACAATCCACCGCAAAGAAAGTTACTTTGGTACTGGATGATTCCGGTTCCATGCGTGGGGCTAAATATGAGTCGGTGAACTATGCACTGCAACTCCTCACGGCCCTGCTCGAACCAGAAGACCGCCTCTTTATCGTAAGGGGAGGACAACTGTTGCCCGTTTCTTTGGATGACAAACAATCAAGTATCAATACCATCGCCGGATGGACGAGGACCGGTTCGGGAGATTATACCTTACTTCCTCCGGCTATTGATGAACTCAATAAAAACGAAGATTTCCAAAATTGGATGATCATTACCGCTGATGGAATGTGGGGGCCGACGGATGGTATCCAAGAATATTTCAAACACTTTTATTCCACGAGCAAACCCTATATTAAGTTTTTATCCATCAACCGACTCAATGACAATCCGGATGAAAACTCGCTAAAGACCTTGTTGTCCGATTATCCCCTGGTAGATGTCCTGGAGGCACGGGCGGAAGTCAATCAAGAATTAGTCGGACACTTGGAAAAAATCGCTGCGGAAGTGGTTTCCGTTTCGGGCAAAACCGTAAGGCACGAAAAACGAACCGATAACTCCATCTCGTTCACACCGGAAATTCCGCTTAAAAAATGTATCGTTTTATACCAAGACAATCAACCTGTCAACGATTTGCCAAAAGCGACCAAGGCGGAAGTGACCGGTACGGATATCGCATTGGCCGAAACTTTTGATGCTTCCAATTTTAACATCAATGCCGGTCAGAGTTTAGAGACCAAACTTTCCGGTAGAATTCATACCATTAATAGCGAAGGGGGAGATATCATACCGGCCGGAAAAGAAATTAAAATCACCTTTGATAAAACCATCTCTTCGGATAAAATCAAAATCATTCCAATTAGTGCCGTCAAACTTTCTGCTTTCCCTTCCGGGAAATTTCAAAGTGTGAATTCCGATAAAACCGAATACACCGTTTGCAAGGATGTCGAAAATATAGTTGTGAATGCAGAACTGATGGATTTGGATGGCAATCCCTTATCAAAAGAAATACTAGGCAAAATCAAAGTCCTGACCCAATTCGGAATGGACGAGAAGAAACTTCGATTACAAGACGGGAAATTCAGTGTAGAAGTCCCGCTAAAATCCGATGAAGTCACCTTTTCCGTCAGAGCGGATTATGATGGCTATTTCGATTTCAGATCCCGGATTTTCACCATCAAAAAGAAGGAATGTGTTGCTGACCTTCCTCCTAAGGATATTCCCGGATTGCTCATCATATTTCCTACCGCTTCCAAGTCCGAACTAGGAGATTCGGATAAAGGATTTTCAGGACGTCTTTCCCTCCCTGACGGAACACCCGTTCATCCGGACGATTACGATTTGGAATTCGAAGAAGCACCCTCTAGAGTTGATTTCATCAGCACACTAAACGATTCCGGTAACGGATGGAATGTCATCAGGGATGTATTTACATGTAGCTGTTTGGTAGAGAGTGGAAAACAGGAAGGACATTTTATCCTCCGAACCAAAAACAACGGCCTTCAAAGCCTCAAAGGAAAATGGATGTTTGAAGTGACGGACGAAGGTCCCCTAGAAGGTTGTGTCCATTGTATACTATATATCCTAGGGGCAATCGTTTTGTTGATATATATATTCGGCTTGGTTCGCAAAAAACGTTTTCCGAAAGGAGCCATCATCGAATACAAACGAGAATTCTTAGATTACGAACGGGAAACGAAACCACGGATTCAAGAATTACCTACCGGATTTTTCAGTAGGTATTTGGTACCTTTTGTTCCCGAAAAAAAGGAGGCCTTCGGCATTACATTCGTGGCATCCGGTACTTCCTCCTACATCATGCTTCCCAAAAAAGCGCAGAGCAAAGACATGTTCAACCGAGGAAGACCCTTCCGCAAACCGGGAGAAAAAGACGAAATGATCAGAGCCAAAACACGCTTCGAAGTCAGACGAAGAAATCGAATTGAAATTTATACTTACAAATAGATGTTATCACGGAATTTTTTGTATGAAAGACGAATCGTTATTTTGGGAATCA
>JAHDCE010000393.1:0-3359 GCA_020630045.1 Saprospiraceae bacterium
ATTTAGATATCATTGCTTCAGCAGATGATGACAATAGATTAGAATGGTATCGTAATGATGGAGATGCTTTAGTGTGGACTGGTTTCATATTGGATTCTGAAGCTCTAAGTTATCCACATCCGATTTTCATGACCGATTTTGATAATGATGGGGATGCGGATATTCTATTCGGTGAAAGTTTTCCCGGCAGAATCGCATGGATGGAAAACAAAGGCGGGGGAAATTTCGGACCAGATATCACATTACTTGACAATGCCAGAAATGCCTCCGATATCCGACGGTTCGACAAGGATGGTGACGGCGACTTGGACTTATTCGGAACTGCAGCTAACAATAATCAAGTATTTTGGATGGAAAACCTCAACAATAGGGGTCTCGGAACAGGACATATCTTTTGGGATAAAAATCAGGACGGCGTTTATGACCCTAGTACAGAACCGCTACTGGACGGACAAGTTTATTTGCCCGATAGTACATTTGTCTATCAAGACAATGAATTCGGTGCATTCAGGTATTTTTTAGCACCCGATAATTATACTTTAAAAGTTTTGCCTCTTGACAATTGGACATTGACAACTCCCGACTCCATCAATTTCTCAGTCATCGGAACAGAAACCATTTCCGACTTGAATTTTGGATTCACACCATCGGATACAATAGCGATTGTCCAAGGAGGAATCACTTCCGGATTGACCATTTGCGACACTTGGACTGATTATTATTTCCATTGGAGAAATTCGGGTACTACCGTTTTGGATGGAAAAGTAGAAATCACGCTAGACAGTTTGGTTCAAGGAAACGACTTTTTAATTGATGTAGCAGATGTGATAATAGACGATTTCCGTTTTGAATGGCATTTCGACAGCCTCAATCCGGGACAAACGATGAACAAGCACATCCGACTTGAAATGCCGGGTATCGACGACGGAATCGAACTCGGTGATTCCTTATTCGTCAATATGGAGTTCGCCTTCGATTCTTCACCGGAAGTATCGGAAAACGACAGTATTGCTTTACCGGTATATTATCCACAAGAAGTCCTCTGTTCGTATGACCCGAATGATAAACAAGTCTCACAAGGACGAGGAATGAATAACGGAACGTTCCCACTAGAACCGCTGGCTTATACCATTCGTTTCCAGAACGAAGGCAATTTTTATGCGACTGATGTCATCATACGTGACACTCTGGATAATTACTTGGATGTGTCTACCTTCCGGATTGTCAATTCCAGTCATCCGGGAATATTGGAAACTACTATTGACGATGGTAAATATGTCACTTTCTATTTTCGAAATATCGACCTACCCTACTCCGACTTGGATGAACCGGAAAGTCAAGGATTCGTTTCGTTCAGTATTCGTCCTTTACCGGACATACCAATCGGTAGTGTGATTGAAAATACGGCTAGCATTTATTTCGACTCGAACCCTCCGATTGTCACCAATACAACCCAAAATCAAATCATTGAAGACTGGAGTATTACTCTTCCTTCTATTTCCGCTTGTGATTCTATTAATATAGGTGGTATTCAATATTTTGAATCCGTAGAAATAATAAATTCAAGTTGTGTTTATGACGGATGCCTTAATGAAATAACACCGATTATTATAAGTCCCTCTTTTTCCACTGAAGAAACAGCTGTCATCTATCTAGGAGAAGAGTATATTTTACCTGACGGAAACACTGTTAGTACGCAAGGGACCTATACATCCATATTAGAAACCGTGAATGGATGCGATAGTATTATCATCACTACCTTAACCATCAATACGGGAACTAACACCCCGGAAGGAGTGGAACAATCGGTTAAAATTTCACCGAACCCGACAGTCGGACAAGTAAGCATTGAAACAGGATTCGAGCAGGGATTCGAAGTGATCATATATAATAATACAGGTGAAAATTTATTCCAATATTTATCGACTGATGTTCGAATGAATTTAAACATAGAACATTTTCCATCGGGTATATACCATATGCATTTCCTTCCCTTAGAAAAAGGAAGACATTCCATCATTAGAAAATTGATAAAATTATAGCTCATGCCCATTAGTCGGCTTAATATTTTAGGGGTGTGGCATAAATAAACTCGAAATTAAGTGGAGTGAAAGAAATTTGACAAAGTCATTTTTTTCTTTGGCGATTTGAAAAGCGCAGGCATAGCCGTAGCTATGCTGAGCATTTTCAAAGAAGCGAAAGGGATGAGTGTGTGAACCCGTAGGGTAAAAGTCTGGGAGACTTTTAGCAAAACGAACCGCAAAGCGGATATTGGACAAGTCAAAAAATTGCAAACCACTTAATTTCGAGTATAAGTGTCTAATTTGATGTTTGATATTTTACAGCGAATCAAGACGGATTGGAGAAGGCACATAGCCAAGTTACGTAACGATAATCCAACGAAGAGTTGTTGTAAAATATTTTCATGAAAGTGAACAGATATTTATTCCACGATCCTAAATATTACATCACAGATATCAATGCCTGAGTAATCTACTATAAAAGAATTGCTCGCTCGACTATAAGTCGAATTTTCAATTCTTATTTAAATAGTAACCACATCCGGCTGTGCCGGGTGTGGTTTTTTATTAGAAATTATCCATAAAGAAATGAGGAATCCTATCAATACAATGCTATTCATCTTTGGGCTGTTGACTTTCGTTTCCTGCAATGACCAAGTAAAACCAAAAATCAAACAAACATCTTCAAGGACATTCGGAATTGGTAAAATCGTTGCCGAACTTGACCGTCAAATATGGCAAGTTCATCAAGATAAAGAAGGACACTATTGGTTCGGAAGTAATGGAAACGGCATTTATCATCTAGAAGGAAAAACTTTAAAACAATACACAACATCAGATGGATTGGTGCATGATCAAATCCGGGGAATCCAAGAAGACACAACCGGCAATATTTATATAGAAACGCCCATCGGCATCAGCAAATTTGATGGATCGAAATTCACGACGCTAATAGTAAAATCATCGGCAGAAAGTGAATGGAAAAACGAACCGGCTGATTTATGGTTCAATTGTAATGGAAACCATATTTATCGCTTCGATGGCGAATGGCTCTACGAATTGAAATTACCCGAACAAGATTCGTTATTATTCGATATGGATTCTAATTTGTCCTTAGAAGAAATCGGATATAGTCCTTATACGGTTTATGGAATCGACAAGGACAAAGATGGAAATGTTTGGTTCGGCACGGTAAAAGCGGGTGCGTTCCGCTTTGACGGAGGTTCGTTTTTATGGATCGGTGAAAGGGAGTTGTCTACCCTCCCGGATGGAAGAGTACCCGGTGTCCGCTCCATGCTCCAAGACAAAGACGGTTATTTTTGGTTGAGTAACTTTTAC
>JAHDCE010000393.1:3369-4627 GCA_020630045.1 Saprospiraceae bacterium
GCCGTCGATTTACCCCAAGCGATGGTGAAGGATAAAATCCTATATTTCAACTCGGGAACTTCTGATGATGAAGGCAATTTATGGATGACGACTTATAGTGGCGGTGTTTGGAAATTTGATGGAAAAAAACTTTCCAACCAAGAGATCCATAATGGAAAAGAAACCGTTTTACTCCTTTCGATTTACATCGATAGAAATGGTACTATTTGGTTAGGGACAATGAACGACGGCGTTTACAAGCAAAACGGCGGCGACTTTGAAAAATTTGGATATGAAAAGTAAAATCACCCCCCATAAATATCAATCCCCGGATAAAATGCACAGAAGGAAAACCAAAAGCCCATGAAGAATCTCGGAATGCGTAGTTGAGTACCGGCATCCGGCCCGGTCGTTATCCTTCCGGAAATATCTAGAACATTTCCTTTTGTATCGGTTCCCAATATCGGCAAGGCGGTTAAATCAATATTTAAGTACCCGTCCAAAAGTAATCATATAGTTCATGCGGCGGATTTTCGCAGTAGGCTGCGTTGTGAAAATCCTTGCGTAGCCAGGCTATGCGCGGTTTTCACGCCTTGCCTACCACAAAAATCCACTCGCCTGCACCTATACATTACTTTTGACCGAGTACTTAAGTCTTGTATGGGCCCTTTTTCAAAGGCGACAATAAAGTTATCCGCTTTCGATCCGATGACAATCATTTCGCTGCTTCCTAGGACATCTTCAATCACTTTTGGTGCATCGAATAAGTCCAACGGATAAACACGATTCGATCCATTGTCTAATACACCGAGTACTCTTTTTTTGGCCAATAGCCGCTCGTCATTAATGCTTACAGGGAATAAGAACCGATTGTGATTGGTGATATAATCTCCATATGGATAAACACCATAGTTGCGATTGTAACCCGTCGCTAAACTCATCACATCCGAATCCGGATACATCTTGCTCCAAGTATCGAACCGGGTTTCTATCACCGAAAACACTTCGGCTTCGGTTCCGATGAGATTGCCATTGACACAATTCAATCCGATTTGAGACCAATAACTGTCCGTTTTTCTATCGTAAGGAATCAGGTTGGTGTTATATAATTTGCCACTTACCCCAAAAGTGGTCGTTCCACCGGGTAGTTCACGATTCCAAGAAGTACCCGTTCCCGTAAGGGGACAATAACTGATGGCGTATTTCTTTCCGTCCAATTCATCATTCACGATTTCGTGCCAATCCAAAACCATGTGCGGATAGGCTCGTTGAACACCAT
>JAHDCE010000394.1 GCA_020630045.1 Saprospiraceae bacterium
AGTCATCAATGCCGTAACTATCCGTATCGGCGTATTGTTCTAGTTTTTCCCGTAAGGGATTTATGAAAACGCCTTCCGGCAAATGCCGGAAGGCGTTTTTTATCTGATAACAGGACGGGAAAAAGAACAAATAGTGAAGGGCTTGGATTGGCTGTAGTCGTTTCTAATGTCGAGCTAAGACTGCAATTCCTTATTGATGGTGAGTCCTAAACCCTCCGAAATATTTTTGAGGACGGCAATCGCCGGCTTGAGACCGCGGCATTCATCCTTAATCATAATGAAATAACGATTGGATTGCTTGAATCCCAAGTGTCGATCCGCCTTGCCATTGACAAAAGCGACTAGACGATTGAAATGTTCGGTTTCATAAAAAGTGGACTGGGGGTCGCTTATAAAATAGCACCTCAATTTATTACCTTTAAGATTGATGCGTTCGAAGCCTAATTTTTTGCCATACCATCGCATCCTCAAACCTTCGAACAAGTTGAAGACCGACTTGGGCACTTTGCCGAAACGATCCTCCATCCCATTTACAAAAGCTTCGATACCGGCCTCGTCTTCCAACTTATCCATTTGGGTATAAAGTGCCAAACGTTCTTGAATCGATGTTACGTAATCGTCAGGAATATGCATTTCCGCATCCGTTTCGACAACTACATCACGCACGTATTCCTTATCTCCCTCTTCTTCATCAAACAAGTCTTTGAACTCTTTTTCCTTGAGTTCTTGAATGGCCTCGTCCAATATTTTTTGATAGGTCTCATATCCGATATCGGCGATAAAACCACTTTGTTCACCTCCTAGGAGATTTCCGGCACCCCGGATATCCAAGTCCTTCATGGCAATGTCGAACCCGGATCCCAGATCAGAAAACTCTTCCAGTGTTTGCAAGCGCTTGCGCGCCTCTGATGTCAACACGGACAAGGGCGGGCTGAACAAATAACAAAACGCCTTCCGGTTGGAACGTCCTACACGGCCACGAAGCTGATGCAAATCACTCATACCGAACTGGTGGGCATTGTTGATGATAATCGTATTCGCATTGGGGATATCCAACCCCGTTTCGATGATGTTCGTACAAACCAATACATCGAATTTACGATTGATAAAACCGACCAGTGTCTTTTCCAAATCTTTAGGATCCATCTGTCCATGGGCTGAAGCCACATCAATGTCCGGGCAAAGACGACGAACCATCGCCAAGATATCCGGCAAGCTTTTCACCCGATTGTGGACGAAGAACACCTGCCCGCCCCGATATATTTCATAATAAATCGACTCCTTGATAATTTCGTCATTGAACATCCGGATTTCGGTATGTATCGGTTGTCTGTTAGGGGGAGGAGTCCGGATAATGGATAAATCCCTCGCCGCCATCAAGGAAAACTGTAACGTCCTTGGAATCGGTGTCGCAGTCAGGGTCAAGGTATCTACATTCACTTTGAGATTGCGGAGCTTTTCCTTGGCGGCCACACCGAACTTTTGTTCTTCATCAATAATCAACAAACCTAGGTCTTTGAACCCGATTTTTTTATTGAGAATGGCGTGGGTTCCGATGACGATGTCCAACTTACCCTCTTTGAGTTGTTCAAAAATCTCACGCTTTTGTTTGGTCGTTTTGAAACGATTGACAAAATCCACCTCTACGCCAAAGTTCTTGAGACGATCATTAAATGTCTTATAATGTTGGAGGGCGAGAATCGTAGTCGGCACCAATATAGCCACCTGCTTCCCTCCCACCACGGATTTGAATGCGGCACGAATAGCTATTTCGGTTTTACCGAAACCCACATCTCCACAGACCAACCGATCCATCGGATACTCTTTCATCATATCCGCCTTGACATCTTGTGTACATTTGAGCTGATCGGGCGTGTCTTCGTATATGAAGGACGCCTCCAATTCATTTTGTAAGTACCCGTCAGGCGGGAATGGGTGTCCTTTGGTCGCTTTGCGTTTGGCATACAATTTAATCAAGTCAGCGGCGATGTCCTTGATTTTGCGCTTGGTTCGATTCTTTACCCGTTGCCAAGCATCCGAACCGATTTTATTGAGTGCGGGCGGCTTTCCGTCCTTACCGACATATCTCGAAATCTTATGCAAGGAATGGACGCTCACATAAAGCAGGTCATTATTCTTATAAATCAAGCGGACACATTCCTGTACTTGTCCGTTCACTTTGATTTTTTCCAATCCCGAATACTTCCCTACTCCATGATCGATATGAGTCACGAAATCGCCCGGCGTCAACTCCCGAAGTAACCGGAGATTAAGGGCCTTGGTTTTTGTAAATCCTTTACGGAGATTGTACCTGTGGAATCTATTGAAAATTTGGTGGTCGGTATAAATCGCAAGGCGATTATCTTGATCGACGAATCCTTCGTGTATGACTTGGGTGATAGGGTGAAAATCCACATCGGCATCCAAATCCTCAAAAATGTGGTAATATCGCTCCGCTTGTTTAGCGTGCGGAACAAAAATGTAATTCGTATTTTTTTGCTTGCTGCTTTCCTTAAGGTCGGCAATCAGGAATTCAAAATTTTTATTGAACGTTTTCTGAGGAGAAAAATTGAACTTCAATTCCAAATCAGGCCGTATTCCCGGAAAGGGTTTGAGCATGATCGTGTGGTATTTTTCTAAGTCGACGATAATCTCTTCCGGCAAGACAAACGCCCGATCCAATAACAAAGAACGGCGGTTGTCATCCTCTTCTTCGCCAATCACTTTTTCGCCGTAGGCGATTGCTTTGTCAAAACAAGCTTGTAGGGCGTCAAGCATCATCCGGATATCGCGAATCCAAATGACCGATCCCGGAGGAAGTACACGAAGCAATGATACTTTCTGATGGTTTTCGAAGCGGGTATTGATATTGGGCACGATACTGACTTCGGCGATATTTTTCCGCGACAATTGGGATGTCGGGTCGAACAAACGAATGGATTCCACATCCTCGTCGAAAAGTTCGATTCGGTAGGGCCAGTCATTACCATAAGAAAAAACATCTATGATGCCTCCCCTGACCGAAAACTGTCCGGGTTCATATACGAAATCATTTCTTTCGAAACCATATTCCGCCAAGACTTCAATGAGAAAATGCACATCCATGACTTCTCCCACCGTTATCGTGATGCGGTTTTCTCCTAGGATTTCGGGAGCGACCACCTTCTCGAACAACGCTTCGGGATAAGTAAAAATGAGTTCTCCGACACGATTGCCCGAGGTGATTTTATTGACAGTTTCCGTACGCTGAAGGACATTATTGCTATCCAAGCGATTGAAGTCTTGTGGACGTCTGAAAGAGTCCGGAAACCAGTGCATGGTCTTTTTGCCAAACAGGTTGAGCATATCCTCCTTCATATATCCGGCGTCGTCCTTGTCGCGACCGATAAATATATGTGTTCGCGGATCATTCATATACACCCCGGACATCACCATGCCTGCAGCAGAACCGACAATTCCTTGGGGTAAAATTCGGACAGGGGAATCTTCGCGAAGGCGTTCAGCGATTTGTTTCGCCCTAGGATCTTCACGATAAACATCTAATAATTGGCGGAGGTTTTCCTGCATGCTTCCTTAGGAATGATGTAAGAGCCTGTTAAAATTTAGTATAATTCATAATATGAACGCCATTTTGCCAATTATTTCGCCGTTTTTCATCACAATAGCTATGGCTATTCCTCAAAAAAAGCGGCTCATCTTTGGCAAAACCCCATTTCATATTAAAGAAAAAACTAATTTTTAACAGGCTCTAAGGTGAACGTTTTGAAAAAACAAGTAGACTCTAGTCTCCCTCAGGAGGCGTAAAATCGATTTCCCCTGCATTGATTCGACGAAGGTATTCCATTCTTTGGTTCCAAGCGACCATTAAGTCTTCCTTTTCCCGAACTGCTACTTTGTCTATCAAGGAATCTGACTTATCTGTAAAAATAACATCTATGACATATTCCGGTTCACCGGTAATATAGTCGTCATAACGGATTCGGAAAGTCGGTTGTGGACCGGCTACATAATTTAGTGAGTAGGTCGTGCTTCGTTCTATTTCATCTAACCTGTTTTTTACTTCGGAAAAATCTTGACCGTCCATAGACTTCCCGACGAGTTCCATGATTTCATTATCTGCCGCATTCGCTTCCAGTAATTCGGAAAACTTACGGGCATTGAGATACATCGGGCGAAGCGGTTGGTACCGACCTACATATTTGTCAGCCTGTGTTTTTGTGTCAAAAATCCGAACCGCATCACAATCCAATAATAATCGATGTTGGAAATATTCCCCGAACCCATATTCGTTTTGTCCGGAAGCTTCTTTGTAATTGTTCAGGGCTTGCTCCCATTCTGTATAGTTCGCTTCCAAAAAACCTTCCATAGTATCGGCGAAGTCATCATAGACCATTTTTTCAGGAGCGATACCGGTTTGGGTCAAGGAGTCACAAAATGCTTGGACGAGATTGTCCATTTTATCAGATTGGGCCTGGGAGTATTGCCCGACCATTACCATACAAATGACAAAAATCCACTTCATATTTTACTTTTTAAAAAAATGTGGCTGGGATTCAAATACACTGTGTAAAAAGTTCTTTGAGAATTTGAGATATGGATTTTGTATCAAATCAATGAA
>JAHDCE010000395.1 GCA_020630045.1 Saprospiraceae bacterium
CGCTAACTCCAAATGCACTTTTGAAGGTTGCTTTATATTGGTTTTAGCAGCCGCATAATAAGCGGGTACGGCATCTAATTTATTAAAGAAAAAATCCATCCTTTCCGGCAAGGGAGCAAAATGTTCCGTGACCAGTCGATTGAAGGCTCCACCGACATTGTACGAAGCGGGATTCCATTCATATTCGCGGAAAGCGTCTTCATTCCAAATGGTCCGCTCCAGGTAATTCATGATCATTTTATAGTCCGTGGCATTATGGGGCTGTAGTCGCTCAGGATCAATACGTAGCAATTCCGCTTTTTTGTCTTCGGTAAACTTCCTGACTTCTGCTCTTCTGGCAGCGTTGGGGATGGAAAGTTTTTCGGGAGAGATATAATTCCCTACCCAAAAGGCCCATTCAGGATGAACCTCCCAAAGTTCTTCAACGAAGGAATCCGAAAAGGATTTGAATTGATCGTCTTGAGGAGCATCGTTTTCACAAGCTGAAAACATTGAGACAAATAAAATGCCGAGGAGTAAAGTAAGGCTGTTTTTCATACCGACTGTGTTTCCCGAAAGATAGGAAACCTTGCTGATGATGAAAAGGAAAAGTGACGAAATCAAAGGAATGCGACTGAAATACCTGCTTGGGCCAAGCCGACAACAAAGCCGATTACCCCACCGATGATTTCAATGAATTTGAATTCTTTATCTAATATTTCATGCATGACTTGTTCCAGTCTGTCTGAAGACAACAAGCTGAACTTTTCGGAAATCATTTCTTCGATATCGAGATTGGATTCGACATGATTGAGGTAGGAATCCATCATATCAGGTAATTGGACTTTCACTTCGTCTAACATGGCGTTTCGGATATCCAGTTTCAGTTTTTTGGATGTAAACATGGACATTAAGGGAAACCGTTTGACCATTTTTGTGTCTAGGAAGTTGTCCATTTTGACTTCAACAGTAGAATAGATGTTTTCCATGCTGTCTTGGGTCGCCACTTTATCTTTGATATCCTGGATAGATAACAATTCGTCAGACACTACTTTCCCGATTTTTTGGGCGATCATCATTTGTCGCTTTGGGAAAATACCGTGGAAGGTAAGTCCTAGGACTTTTTTGGGTTCCTTGGGATGAAACAACATCTTTACCGCAAGGAAATTGGTAAACCATCCCAAAAGGGCGCCCACTAAGGGAAATATTAAAAATGCGATCCAGCTACTCATACTCTGTTACAAACAATCGGTCCACCGGTTGGTTCTATTCATTTAGAAAGGCCCCTCCGGTTTTCATTCGGTTTTCTTTAGAGAATCAAATCAATCATAAATAACGATTGAATCCAACCCTGTTTTCAATTTGACGAAATCATACAGCAAAGCGGTTTCTACTTTTGATGAATAAATGTCTTCATCCCATTTTATCAAAAGGATAGGATATTTATCAAACTTACTTTGCACGATATCGATATCAGCCAAATGGGGCAAAAACACTTTGGCTTCATCTACTATGGTTTCGATATTGCGAGCTTCTTCCGTACTGTCAAGTTGCTCTTTCAAGCGTTTGATTTCAAGTTCTTTTTCCTGTTCCCTCAGGGACATCTGTTGCATCATTTCCGTCCTTTGCAGGTCAGCGGCATTGGAAACTCGGGACAAGTTGTTTTGATTAGAAACGGTTCCGAATACGGTTAGTCTCGGATCTCTGACTCCTAGTTTTTCCAGCCTTTTTTCCATGGATTTACGTTGTTTGTCATTAATGGCTGAACTATCTTTAGAAAGATAATTGATTTCAATGTAGCTCACTGAATCTGTTTGAATGAACGCATGGGAAATCGCCCTTCTTGTATTCGTATTAAATTCAGTATTGACATATTCCTTGACAATATTTTTTTGACGAATGTCAAAAATGACCCCTGAAAGAATCCATGTACTTGGCAAAATCAAGAGTATGGAAACGATGGCGATAATGGCTGTCGTCCTTGTTTTCTCCCTTCTGTTCACATATTTTTTAAAGGGGAATTTCAAGTATCTGACGATGGCGTATGTCGTCAATGCGATAAAGACGGAGTTGAGGAAAAACAGGTAGAATGAATTCAGGATAAATGTAGGGTTCCAAGTGGCGATTCCGAATCCGGAGACGCACAAAGGCGGCATTAAAGCCGTTGCGATAGCAACGCCCGGTATGGCGTTGGACTGATCCTTACGTGAAGCGGAAACAATACCGGCGAATCCGCCGAATACCGCTACCATCGCATCGAGGAAAGTCGGTTTTGTCCTAGCAAGGATTTCGGGAGTGGCCGTTCCCAAGGGGGTGATAAGAAAATACATCGTACTTGTAAACAAGGCGATGGCGATGGCGATTCCAAAATGTCTTAGTGAGATCAAGAGGGTCTCTCGGTCATTAATCCCCACTCCGAGTCCGACACCAAGTATAGGCGACATCAGCGGAGAAATCAACATCGCACCGATGATAACTGCCGGTGAATTCAAATCCAATCCCAGGGATGCAACCATTATTGAACAAAAGAGGAGCCATACGTTCGCTCCCTGCATCCTTTTGTTGTTTTTGATATTGTTGATGGTTTGCAAACGATCCATTCCGTCTTGCAAATCGAATAGGTGTCTAAAGAAATCTCCTAGGCCTGCGACCAGTTCCCAGAAACCTTTGTTAATCCGTTCTTTGGATACTTTTTCCAATTCCTCCTTTTCGCCTTCCGACAAATTTTTCTCCATGATGTTTTATATTGCAGTTATGACGTCGGTTTTATATTTAAGCAACATATTTATTTGTAATGGTCATTACCGATTTTTTATAGCTTTTCCCGAAGAGATTCAAATGTACGAGTAAATAATACAATTGGAATAATGCCAAACGGTCTTTCCATCCGGAAATTAAAGGAAATGCTTCTTGATAACTTTCAAAAAACAGTTTTGGCGGATTCCCGAAAAGGGTCATCATTGCCAAATCCATTTCCCTAGGAGCGAATGAAACTGCGGGGTCGATTAACGCCGGTTCTCCGTTTTGGACGAACATCCAATTCCCTGACCATAAATCACCGTGGGTCAATCCGGGTTTTTCATTGGGAATGAGTGTGGACATTTTGTCAAACAACTTTTCGAATCGGGTTAATTCCAATTTATTTATCAACCCTTGTTTATCCGCCATTTCAATTTGTGGCAGCAGTCTGGATTTCACATAGAATTCGGACGCGCTCTCCTCAGCCTTGTTCTTTTGCACCAAGGAACCGATGTAGTTGTCCTCCTTCCAACCAAATCTAGTTTGGGAATTGGAATGTAATTGTGCAAGGGCGTTTCCAAAACACTTCCAATTCGAATGTTCCCTTGATTCTTCCAACCATTCCAACACCAAATATGAGGTCAAATCAAATTCGCCGTATTGAATAACTTCAGGAGTCCTTATGTATTCTCCAAGCGTCTCCAATCCATTCGCCTCAAGCTTAAACATCTTTGGAAAACTATCGGCTCTATTGGTTTTTACAAACAAAACTCCTCCTGAATCCAGTTGGATATTCCAAGCGTCATTGATGTCACCACCTGAAACGGAACTTACCCTGAGAATAGCCAGATTGAGTTCTGATTCGAGATGGTTTCTCAATGCCTCATCCATTCTTTATAGTCGATTGCTATTGATGATTTCAAGCAAAGCATCACGATAAGATTTGCCAACAGGCAAATGCTTGACTTCTCTTTTTTCAGTGACTTCGATCATGTTGCCCATCACTGCTTGAATACGATCCATGTTGACAATGTATGATCGATGTATACGCATGAACTTTGAGTTGGGCAATTTGACATCCAAACTCTTCATGGTTTGGAGCGTAATCACTCTTCCCGTATCCATTCTGATAATCACATAATCTTTAAGGCCTTCGATGTAAATAATATCATCGAATTTGACTCGGACTAATTTTTTGTCTGATTTGACAAAAATGAAGTCTTTATCGATTTCCACTTCATCCGTTTCCGGAAGGCTGGCTTTTGAATTCAAAAGTTCGTTCAATTCAAGCGCTTTGTCCACGGCTTTTGAAAAACGATCGAACGAAATGGGCTTCAATAAATAATCTATGGCGTTCAATTCATAGCTATCCAATGCATATTCGGAATAGGCTGTCGTAAAAATGACCATAGGAGGATTCTCTAATGACCTGACAAAATCAATCCCTGTCAATTGGGGCATTTGAATATCCAAAAATATCAAATCGACTTGATTGTTTTTCAGTAATTCTCCGGCGTCGATAGCATTATTGGCCTTACCTACCAGTTCGACTTTGTCAGACAACCGAGACAAATGGGCTTCGAGGACATCCAATGCTAAAGGTTCATCATCCACTAAAATGGCTTTCATCTTGTTTAAGGTTTTGTTAACGAATTTTCGGCAATCTACCTTTTGACTACAAATTTGTCCATTTCACTCGACTTTCCAAGGAAGAATTCGGATGAATCGATGATTTTTCAATAAAAAACGCCCCGGCAGGATTGCCGGAGCGTCAATATTATCGAACTTGTAAAGAATCGTACAAATTATTTCTTCGTCTTCTTGGTCTTGGTTTTACCAACCTCATTCACGGTTTTCGTAATTCTTCCCGCTACTTTGTATGGATCGGCATTTGAAGC
>JAHDCE010000396.1 GCA_020630045.1 Saprospiraceae bacterium
ACTTTTCATTGCCGAATTTCGCTCGCCCTGAGATGGATTATTCGCCATCACCTTTTTGTAGTAAGCCAAGGCCGTCGATTTTTTTCCTTGATTATAATGAACCAATCCCAACTTTAAATAGGATGAGTTTACAAGCGGACTTTTTTCATATTGAGTCACCAATTTCTGAAGGGGCGGTATTGCCAATTCCAAATTGTTTTTATTGTAATAAGTGCTACCCAACTCATACAAGGCATCATCCGCATATCTCGAATCCGGTATTTGCGTATGTAGATCCTCTAGGAGAACCAGTTTTTCAAAAGGTTGATTTTCTAATCCAAGAATAGTCGCTTCTTGAAATAGTGCATAATCATATCCCGGTAGTTTTTTCTCGGTAGAAGTGCCATAATATTTGAGTGCTTCCTTGTATTGGTTGCGTTGGAATGCACAGTCTCCTGCCCTCAATAAAGCATCCGGATATATTTGTCCGGTCACTCTGGACCCGGATGCACCGGGTGTCCTCTCGATGATGGAAACAGCGTCGTTAAAAAACTTGGATGCATTTCCGAAATCCTTTTTCTGAAAGTAATTGTACCCTTGGTTGTAAAAGGCCAATACCGGAGAAGCGTCTTCCGGAAAACCGGATGCGGTCGGCATCAGTTGGATGAAATCATTGAAGTAAACAATGCTTCCGTCGGTGTTCCCTTCCTTGTGAGCGATATCGCCGCGGCGGTATTGGGTCAAAGCGTATGTTAGCGGATCGGAACGGAATTCAGCGGATTTGCCGAACATCCTTTTGGCGTCATTATATTTACCATCTTGCATCATTTGGACGCCTTTATAATAGGTGACCTTTTGATAAGCAGCTCGGATATCCGGACTTTTGTCCGGCATGGATTCGATAATTGAAATCGCTTTGTCGTAATCGGCCGTGTTGAGAAAAATACTGCTCAACAATGTCCTTGATTCAGGATAAAAAGTCGAGCTCGGGCGAATGGATTGAAAGACATCAATCGCATCTCTATCAAAGCCGGTTTCGTAGGAAAGTTTTCCGAATAGGAATCTTGACTTTTCTTTGATGTCAGGGTCGTAATCCATGGTGGAGGCTTGGTAATAGGCACTTTTCGCGGAAAATTTGTCACCCGCATTCAAGTATGCATTGCCAAGGTTGAACAGGGCATTTTGCCCCAGCTCGCTATCAATGGATTTCAGTTCTTCAAAATCGGATGCCGCTTCAGCGTATTTGTTGTTGTGATACTTGGTATAGGCGACTTGGTAAAGGTCTTGTTCGCGAAGGGTTTCCGCTTCCGCGGAATATTTTTCAAGATAGGGTAGGGCATCTATATAATTGCCTTTTTCAAAATAGGATTTGCCCACCAACTGATTGATTTCGGTTTCGTAACGAATCGTTTTTTTGTTTTCGAGAGCTTCAGTACCGATTTGTATGACTTCGCCATATTCTTTTTGGGAAAACAAGATGCGACAGCGGTAATAAGGAATGACTTTCGCATATTTTTTTCCTTTGTCCGCTTCTTCAAATGCCTTGAGGGCTTCATCCATTTGTCCATCATAAAATGCGGTCATTCCATAATAGTAATTTGCATCTTCTTTGTATTCGGATTCAGATGCGGCTACGATTTTGAAATCACTTTTCGCTTGTGCGTTATTCTTTTTCACAAAATGGGCATAACCTCTTTTGAAATGGAATTTCGCTCTTTCTTGTGCCGTTAAATCTTCGGGTTCGATATTCGCATAGGTGTCAATGACCTTTTGGTACATTTTTTTTTCAAAATAATAATCCGACAACGCCAAGGATATTAAGTCCGCCTTTTTTTCCGGGCTGTATTTTTTGATGAAGTCAACCGCCCTATTTTCAGCATCGATCCGGTCAGTGATTAATACGGATTTGACCAAGTAAAATTCAGCGATTTGTTTTTGATCCGGGTCTTCGGATTGTTTGATGTAAGTATCAAAGACCTCAGCGGATTTTAAATAAAGCTCCGCGTCATAAAATTCCACTCCCCGGTTAAAATCTTCTAATAAGGATTGGGGATGTTGTGTTTGTTGGGCGTATATATTCGCCGTAAGGCAAATCAATAAAAGGGGCCAGAAATAATAGATGCTATTTTCCTTCATATTGAATTTCGTTTCGCTTTCTCTAAAAGCCGAAAAAATGTAACCGGCTTTAGTTGGGAGTTCCAAATTAAAAATGAAAGGGTGAATATAAGTGTTTGAGGTAAGAAATAGGTTTTTGCTACAAAAACGTCCTTGTAGAATCGATTATTCTACAAGGACGTCCGCAAATTTGAAATGGATATAAAAAGTTAACCGTCCAAGCTAAGGATTTTTATTTCAACCCTCTGGTTTTTCCGGCGGCCGGCGGCAGTTTCATTATCTGCGATCGGCTTGTTTTTACCATATCCTTTGGATTGGATCCGATCATTCTTGATACCCTTTTTCTTCAAGTAATCCGTTACTGCTCTTGCCCTTTCAAAAGACAACCAGTCACAATATTCTTTATCGGGTTTACCATTGGTGTGGCCTCCGATTTCTACATTCACTTTCGGATTTTGGACTAGGAAGTTATAGACTTCATCTAACACTTCATGCATCTCGTTTTTAATGTTAAACTTATCCGCATCGAAGTTGAGGTTGTCGATTTTTATGGTTTGACCTTCTGAAAGTTTTGCGACATCTTCCAGCTCTTTCATGATTTTAGGCGGTGCTACCTTAACCGGAGGCTTAGGATCTACCTTGACGATATCTGGTTTGGGGTCCACGGGCTCCGGATCAGGAGTCGGGTCTACCGGAATCGGATCCGGAGTCGAATTCGGTTTTGGATCAACAGGCTCCGGGTCAGGCTCCGGAATATTGATAGCAATCGGAGGTTCATCTTCAGGAGTACGTACAGGAACAGGCTCATCACAATCGATCGGGACGATATCAGAAGAGTCGTCTACTAAAATATTTCCATTGTAAGGAAATAAGGATGGAGTTTTATAGAACGCTTCGAAAAGTATGTATTTGTATGCGCGTTTGGGTTTAAACTTGAAATCGTAATCTTGCCAGTTGGTATGATTGATAAGGTCACTTTCTCCTAGTAATTGACGTTTGTCACACCAGCCGTTACCACCCCAAATCCGAAGTTTGGCGGGTTGGGTGAAAAATTCATCTTCAAGTGTTGTCCGACTTTTGCTGAAATAGTTAGTAGAGTGAGCCAATCTGATATGAAATGTATAACATTGTCCCGGAACGAAAGGAGTGGAAAGCCTTTGAGCGACCGCTTCCCAAGTTTCGTTGTCTCGAACCACCATTCCTAAATAGGTATTGCCCTCATACGCGTCAATCATGACCTTGAAAGAACCGGGCTGGACGTCAGGTGCGGTTTCTCCTGCGAATCCACAATCGTACCACCCCCTAGGTTGCTCACTATTTTTAGGAGTGTCTTCAAAAGAAGGATTTCCCAATTGAATAGTGTTTTGCCCGTTCATATGAACCAGGCCGATTAAACTGAATAATAATGGTAAAACTACCCTAATTTGATTCATTAAAATTGAATTTTTGTAAAGGTGTTTGGTACTTGGTTTCAAATAAAGAAAAATGCAAGTGAATGAATTTTTGACCGAGTACCCACTACTGAGTCCTAAAACTACAATATTACAAACGTACACTGTGTTTTTTTGTTATCAATAATGATGAGTAAGTTATGGGAATTGTTGCTTATGGGAAAGAGTGGCCATATTGGTTTAACCAATTTTTAAGAAATTACCTTTATTTCCCTTACGGGAAAAAAGAAAACCCGACTAGTTTCCTAGTCAGGTTTTAAGTCGGGGTGGCAGGATTCGAACCTGCGGCCTTCTGGTCCCAAACCAGACGCGCTAACCGAGCTGCGCTACACCCCGTACATTTTGAGCGGTGAGAGAGGGATTCGAACCCTCGGAACCCCTTTCGAAGCTCGCCGATTTAGCAAACCGGTGGTTTCAGCCACTCACCCATCTCACCATGGGAATGCAAAAGTAAAATGTTTTTCAAATAGTGCAAATACTTTTGCTAAGAAAATTACATTTTTTTTTGCAGATTGGTTCCCGACGCTGGATTTTATATCCAGGTACCGTTTGCGTTGGGATTCCGAAATAGGTTAATCGTGCAAATTCATTTTTATTTTCTTCTCCAAATCGGAAACGGTATCATTAAAAATAGTATCCGTATCCAGAAGGTCCTGAACGGCCTTACAAGAATAAATTACTGTACTATGGTCACGTCCTCCAAAGTTTTCACCAATTGCTTTCAATGATTTATTGGTCATCTTTTTGGCGAGGTACATAGACAACTGCCTAGCGATAACCACTTGGCGTTTCCGAGTTTTCCCTTGAAGCTTGTCTACGGTTACATCAAAATGATCGGCGACGAGTTCTTGAATGAATTCGACAGTGATTTCCTTGGATATATTGCTTACGAAATTCTTAATCACGTCCTTGGCTAGTGCCATGTCTATTTCTCGACGGTTCAAGGAAGATTGCGCGATAAGCGAAACGAGAACACCTTCAAGCTCTCTGATATTCCGTTTGATGTTGTAGCAAATGAATTCGCTGACGTCAGAAGAAATATCCAGTCCCTCACGCAGTAGCTTCGCTTCG
>JAHDCE010000397.1 GCA_020630045.1 Saprospiraceae bacterium
GAAACCTTGGATCAAGACACCGACCGCACCACCTGCAATACCTGCACCTGTAAATGCGCTAGAGAATATTTCTTGGAAAGCGGCAGGAATAGATGTTACATTCATTCCTAGTACGATTAAAGCGGAAAGCACATAAATCGCTACCATGACCGGAACGATTTTGTCAGTTACCTTAGCGATACTCTTAATACCTCCGATAATAACGATACCGACCATAACCGCCATAACCAATCCGAATACAGCACCATATCCATCAATAAAGCTTTGGTCACCACCCGTTACTTCACGGAAAATAGAGAATGCTTGGTTAGCTTGGAACATGTTTCCACCACCGAACGAACCACCGATACACATGACGGCGAATACGATGGCCAGGATATAACCTATGGGGCCGAGTCCTTTTTGTTCGAATCCGTGCTTCAAGTAATACATGGGACCACCGTAAACCGTTCCGTCAGGACCGATTTCACGGAATTTCACACCGAGTGTACATTCCGTAAATTTGGAAGCCATACCTAAAAGACCGGCGACAATCATCCAGAAAGTCGCACCTGGTCCACCAATAGAAAGGGCTACCGCAACACCGGCGATATTACCGAGTCCAACCGTTCCCGAAAGGGCGGCGGTCAAGGCTTGGAAGTGAGACACCTCACCATCTCCATGTTCTCCTTCAATTCGTATCGTATCCGGGTTGTCCCCGTCTACCGAACTGACCAAATGTTCTTCAATACGAACACCTCCATCGTCCAAGTCGTCATACTTTCCCCGTACCACATTAATGGCAGTCGGAAAGTGTCTGAAGTTGACGAATCCGAAGTAAAGGGTAAACCCGATAGCTCCCAAAATCAAAGGGAATAATACCCACGGAACCGCGATGTTTTCCGTAAAGGGAATCGAGTAAAAAATCATCTGTACGAAAGGCCCGGTAATCGTACCGAATATTTCATTGATCCTTTCATCTAGTCCTTTGCCTTCTTCTTGCGCAAAAATGAGAATGGGCAACATCAATGCCGCCAAGGAGGCGAATAGCTTCTTATTCATGTGTGGTTGAGTGTTTTGGTTCAACAATCGTTGCCGCCAAGGTAGGAAATTCTGAATAAAAAAAGACAGCCGACCTGCTAGGTCGGCTGTCCGTTTCATTTTTTGCGCTTCGAAAACCCCTTATAATCGGACTCTAGCGAATTTATATGAACGGCTACGCTCACCATAAATGACCATTTCGTATCGACCGGTTTGTTTACAAACCTTGGGTCTGGTAATGATACCTTCTTCCCGATTACTAAACAGCGGATACTTCAAAACCGAACCGTCCGGACGGATTTCCGCCAAGGTGACGACCGAGCGAGAACCGTTATAAGAATAGATTTTATCATCCTCATCCCGATTGAAATTCTTTCCATTGTCATTAAAAACCAAGTAAATCGCCTTGCCTGTTACCGCCATGACATAAGAAGAAAAATATCCCCCATCATTAACGGTCACCTGTCGCTTGGGTACATGGGTCGCCCAAGCGACACTGCCATCCGGATTGATATTGACTACGATGATGTCATTGTAATAATATCGGTTTTCGGATCGGTATCGCCAAGCACCGGTGCTCAAGTCACGATAACTGTTATTAAGTGTCTGGATATAAAACTGCTCTGCAATCAACACCGCACCACCATCACTGCGGATAATTAATTCGTCCAATTTGTATTCATACAATTCGGCTTGGCGTTTTTCATCTCCTTCCTCTTCCGCTCTGGCCGCGCGCTTCTTGCCACGCTCAGACATCAATTCCGTCAAGAAATCAAATTCGAACTCTTTCGAATTGGAATCGTAAATCTCTCCTGTATCCGAATTGATTTTGAAAAAATAAGTACCCCTTACCGTATAGGAACTCCTATCCGAAAAGAAGCCCGCACAAACGGGATCACCATTCCGTTGGATGCGGAAGGTCAAATCCGTGATGAATTTGTCTCCTAGGGAAATTTCATATTCTGGTTGGAGATTGTCATTTTGTGAATAGGTCAACAGGGTATATTTATAATTAGGTTTTCCTTGTCTCCTTCTACGATAAGTATCATTGTAAATGATACCCAAAACATACACATCACCCGTATTGCTGATTCGATAATTCTCAATCGAAAATTTTTCGTCGGTATAAGGCAGTTCGATGTCTTTTGTCCAAGCCGTTTCCAAATCTTTATTGAGGACCTGGATTTTGTATTTTTCAGAAGCACGGCTTTGATAGGGCAATTGGCTAAATATCAACACCGCCGAACTGTCCTTCGAAAATTCAATGTCAAAAGTACCTTCTTGAAATTGCGAACGAATCGGAATCTCCTCAATCACACGTAGGTCGTTTTTGGGTTGGAGCGTTTTTTTACCCAAGGTTTGAGCGAACAGATAATGGGTTTTTTTCTTGCGATTCTGATAAGAAGAAAACAAGACCAATTTACCATTGATCAGCCGGAGTTCTTCGAAATTCAAATCCTTCTTTTTGTAGCGGAGTTTGATTTCATTGGATTTGACCAAACGCATTTTCTTATTGTACCGCTCCACAATGATTTTTCCTTCCTTAGTGAAAATACCGGATCCGGTACCCAAGCGCAATGCATAAAATCCCTCTTCATCTTCACCTACGAATTCGGCCAAAGCTGAATTTCTGGGTTCCTTGTATTCTTCACCCCACATGATTTCGACCGGAGCTTCCACTTGAGCTTGGGCGAACGCAATAAATACGAACATCAAAAAGGGAAGGGCTTTCAATTTTTTACTCATCATATCTTTTTGTTTTTATTCCCCCTTCCGGGGAAAAATAGATGTAGTTTACAAACGATTACAAGTAAAACATTTCATTTGTTAATTGGTGTAAAAACCATTTCATAATCTATTAAATATTCCTTAAGAGCGTCTGTTAAAACGCCTAAAGGTCTTCTCTACTCTATAAATCGGAAACAAAAATGGCGAATCCAAAGAATTCGCCACTATGAATGTCAATATATTTTTTAGATGTATTAAACATCAAAAATCGCATCGTCGATCAAATCATCTCCATCACCGTCACGATCTTCGAATCCGTGGAGCTTGTCATCTCCGTCCTTCGGATTTTTAGCATCCGGATTTTCAGTGATTTTAATATCGCCGGGTTTTGCCTTCTTCCTTTCTTCTTCCTCATCAAACTTATCCGCCCATTTTTCCGCTTTCTTGAAAAAGTCTGAATGGACATCCATAAAGCTTTCATCCAAATCAGATCCTTCCGTCTTTTTGATGGGCTGCTCGGAATAGTCCTTTAACTGATCGGTCCAGTCATCCACTTTTTTGTCCCAGTTTTCTTTGGCCTCCTTGGCTTTGGGAGCTACTTTCTCTTTTAAAAATTCCTCAGCTTGCTCTTTACCCTCCTTGAAAAATCTTCCGGTTTCCTTTGTGGTTTCCTTCAAGAATCTACCGGTTTCCTTCATGCTTTCTCCCATGAATTCACCGGTTTTTTTCAATCCGTCACTCAATTTTTCATCAAGTCCTTCAGTGGATTCACTCCATTTTTCTTTGCCTTTTTGAAGCAGCATTTCAGCCTTCTTTATCAGTTCGTCGGCTTTTGAACTTTCTTTTAAAGCGTCTTCGATGGGATCTACTTTTTCTTCATCACGATCATCGAACTCATTGAATTTATCATCCATGATTTTCCAAATATTAATTTACAAATGCAGGTTGTTTAAGTACCGCACCCGCAAAATACGATAATTCATCATGGTTGGCAATAATTATTCGACGTATAGTCCGGCTATGGATATCCTTTCCCTTACGGGAAATGAATATATTTGTCCAAATTTCAACCATGAAGACAAAACAAGAGATCGTCGAGAATTGGCTTCCCCGATACACGGGGGTAGAACTAGATGAATTCGGAGAATACATCATCCTTGTGAATTTTAGGGACTACTTGGTTCGATTTTCAGAAAAATATAAAGTTCCTATTAGAGGTGAAGGTAAGTCCATGCAAAGCGTTACGGCAGAAAACATTTCCATTATCAACTTTGGAATGGGAAGTCCCAACGCTGCGACCATTATGGATTTATTGACGGCCATCATGCCAAAGGCAGTCCTGTTCCTAGGGAAATGCGGCGGACTGAAATCCAAAAATAAAGTAGGGGATTTGATTTTACCGATTGCCGCTATTCGTGGTGAAGGGACGTCGAATGACTATATGCCCGCAGAGGTGCCGGCTTTACCGGCTTTCGCTATGCAAAAAGCGGTTTCTACTACCACCAGGGATTACGAACAAGATTACTGGACAGGAACGGTTTACTCGACCAATCGCCGTGTCTGGGAGCATGACGAAGAATTCAAAGACCTTCTTCGCCAATTGAATTGCCAAGCCATAGATATGGAAACGGCGACCATCTTTATCGTGGCGTTTAAAAATGATATTCCGGCAGGAGCATTACTACTTGTATCCGATATGCCGATGACACCCGAAGGGGTGAAAACAGACTCTAGCGATGAATTGGTGACGAAAGATTATGCTCAATTGCATTTGTCTATTGGGATAGACTCGCTCAAGCAACTGATTAATCGTGGATTGACGGTGAAGCATTTGAAGTTTTAATAGAAACACTGTCCATTT
>JAHDCE010000398.1 GCA_020630045.1 Saprospiraceae bacterium
TTCTTTGTGTTGGAGTTTGTTGTAATAACCATCAAAATCAATCGGGAGGAAACTTCCTTTAAGCCCGTGGCCGGAAAAGTATAGCATGATCAAGTCATTGGGTCCGGCTTGTCCATAAAGGTGTTTCATGCTGCTGATGATGTTTTCACGGGTAGCACTTTCATCCACTAAGATTTGAATTTGTTCTTCAGGTACCGCTCCTCCCCGTGGGCTTTGCAAAAAAGCGAATAATCGGTATGCGTCGTCATCGGAAAAGTTGAGCGGTTTCATATGTCGATAGGCGGTTACTCCAACGATGACCGCCCATATTTTTGGTGTCCCATCACTATTGCCTTG
Organism: Saprospiraceae bacterium; assembly: GCA_020630045.1. Lineage (GTDB taxonomy): Bacteria > Bacteroidota > Bacteroidia > Chitinophagales > Saprospiraceae > JAHDCE01. The sequence continues at coordinate 337 of JAHDCE010000398.1, forward strand.
AATCGTTTCCGGTTTATCCACTCTAGGTTTTGCGAAGTCGTTGTTACCTGTATTTTCTCTCTTGGCTTTTCCCACTTTCAACAAGCTGTTATTTTTCCATTCTCCTACATATTTTTTCTTTGTCTTGGAGTGGGTGTATGTTCCAAAACCATTTGGTGCTCCATTAGACCATTCTCCTTCATAGGTATCTCCCATCGGGTACTTGACGTTGCCCCATCCGTTAGGATGGCCATCCTTGAATTCGCCGATAAAAATCACTCCGTTTTTGTAGGTGTATTTACCGCGACCTTCCATGCACTTTACAAGATTGCAATCCCTGAGTTCTCCTTTTGAAGCAAAATCTTCTAGGGTATAGTATAGCCCGTCATCCCAAAAACCTTTGGTGATAGTTCCGTCCGCATGAAGGATTTGACCTTCGCCTTGTGGTTTGTTTTCGACCCAACTACCATAGAAGATATCCCCATTGTTGTAATAGTATTTCCCATCTCCATGATATTTTCCATTATAGAATTGGCCTTCATATCGTGTTCTATCAGGCAGTGCCATCAGACCTTCTCCACTGACACAATCTCCTTGGAGGCATCCGGTTTGAATATCTCCTTCGCCAATCATTTTCGCTAGAAAATCGGAGTGTAAGACTTCTCCTTCATCATCCACGAGGTTGCCCTCCTTCCAAGTACCGGCGAATATTTTGCCGTCTTTGGTTTTGAGCATTCCCTTGCCTTCCGGCAAACGGTCGAACCAGAGTCCTTCATAAACGTCTCCGTCGGCATATTCGCATCGGCCATAGCCATGAATAACGCTACCACGGAAATCGCCTTCATAGATGGTTCCTGAAGCGAAGACGTATTTGCCCTGACCATTTTTACAATCTCCCGATAAGCATTTTTGTGCGGCGACCCCGGTGGATCCAAATCCTAAAAACAGAAGTGGAATAAGGAATTTAAGATTTTTCATATGCGGGAATTAAGTATGTTTGAAATACACCGACTTGCCGGGTAAGGAGTCGATTTTTGATTATACGGTTATATTAAAAAAAAGGTCAATTGACTCTTCATTATATGTCCGACATAGGCTTTCTGTTACAATATCACCCCCCAGTGATTTATCTAATTTAAGACAAAGTTCTAATGTGAACTAAATTCCTGTCCGATTTAAGAAAATTTTAGAATAAAGAAGAGCGGTAATACCAAGGGAACAAAAGTGGAAACCTTATCCTCATCACTCCATTAAATTCGACTATGTCGAGGTATTACCAAGTCCAAATTCACTAAGCCCATTTAGCCGTGTTTACCATCGCCTTTGGGTAATCCGCTCCTAATTTGATAGCGAATTCAAGTTGTTTTTTTTCTGATAAAGTATCGGGACGGTGAACTTGTTCGGTCGGAAGACCGGCCAGTTCCGGCAGCCATTTTTTGACATATTCCCCTTTAGGGTCATAGCGTTTGGCTTGGGACAAAATATTGAAATAGCGATTTTCACGTGGATCACTTCCTACTCCGGCTATATAATTCCAGTTGCCGTAATTGCTACAAGGATCATAATCCAACAATAAGGATTCGAAATATTCGGCACCGATTTGCCAATTCACTTTCAGGTCTTTTACTAGAAAGCTAGCGACATTTTGACGGCCTCGATTTGACATGAAACCCGTTGCTTTGAGTTCCCGCATATTGGCGTCGATAAAAGGAATACCCGTCCGTCCTTCAGCCCAAAGTCGGAATAAGGACATATCGTTTTTCAATGGCTCGTCAATGGTTCCCTTCGTTCCTTTTTTGAAGAAAATATGATTGCCGTGTTTTTTGCCCATCAATCGGAAAAAGTCCCGCCAAAGTAACTCAAAAAACAACCAGTAAGTGGAATCGTTACTTCCGCGTTCTTCTTCGTATTTTTTTAGTTCGTGGTAGATGAGTTTCGGAGATAAACAACCTTGGGAAAGCCAAGGAGAAAATTTTGAGGAATAATCCGTTCCTAGCAAACCATTACGAGTTTCCTTGTATGATTTGATATGATCCGTTTCCCAGAGATAGTGCTTCAGGCGGGCTACGGCGGTATCTTCTCCTCCCTGAAACGGAAAAGCCGAGCGGGGTTCGGCTTCGGGTTCATTCGAAAAACCGAATGTAGTCAGATCGGGCATTTCTCCGGGTTCCAAACTTTCAGGCAAGGCCGGCAATGATTGGGGGACATCGAAAGGAGGACGAATAGAAACTATTTTTTCGACTTCCTTGCGGAAAGTGGTGAATACATCCGGGGTATGACTGACCGGAAAGGGCAAATCCGCCGTGTAATACAACATTTTCCCTCTGGAAAAACGGATTTCTTGGCCGATACTCCAAAGGTTTTGTTCCAAGGTGTTTTGAACGTCGACTTCTTCCTGAGTTCTTTCCCGGTTACAAAAAATCCAAGAGGTTTTGTATTTGCGGGCTAGTTCATATAGGATTTCCTCGGGTTTGCCGACTCTCACTATCAAGTCACTTCCCAGGGCTTTGATGTTCTTCCTTAAATTGCGGATGGACTCCAATATGAATTTTGTCCGATGGATGCCTGTTTTTTGAAATCCGAATTTCGTTTTGTCCTTAAAAGTCCTTTCGTCAAAAACATACACAGGAATGACTTGTGTACTGACTTCAAGCGCATTCATCAACGCTTCATTGTCATGTAATCTGAGATCTTGTCTGAACCAAACGATAACCCTCCTTTCCTTTTTCATATTCTTGCCGTTTTATGCTTCTTTTGGAATGGGATTCCATCGGAAGTCGTCTGTTGTTGATATTATAAAATTGAAATATCAAAGACACAACAATAGAACAAAAATAAGTCACTCCGGTTTTTAAACTATCATAGTTTAGTCAAGGAAATAAAAATCAATTATTTTTCTAAATAGGCTTCTGATTCATCCAATACTTCCAACGTCTTTTCCAACATGGTATCAGAGGACGAAACCACTGAATAATAGGCTGCTTTTCCAAAGACCATTCTGGCGATATTGGCTTTCATCCGATCTAGAACGTCTTGTTTGTAAGGCAATGCATTTTCCAAAGAAATACCACTTCCCTTTTCATTGATAAAAGTTAGGAAATCTTCAAATGTCCCTTCTGGGAATGTATAAGATCGAACAAATTTATCGGCGTCCATTTTTGAGATGTCAATACGATGCGTATCGAGATATTTGTAAGTAAACTTTGATACATGGCTGATGGTCGATAGATAATTTTCATCCGAAATTTTGGCATCTATCGGCACGAACATATCAGGAATAATCCCTCCTCCTCCGTAAACGACACGACCGTTAATCGTAAAAAACTCTGTGGAATCGGCTAGGTGTATTTTGGAGACATCCGTCAATTCGCCGGATTCGAAACGGTCTTCGGCATTCCGTTCATATTTTTCATTTTCATCATATGATTTTTGAATCAAGCGACCGGAACGGGTGTAATATTTCGCTACAGTTAATCTTAGCGCAGCTCCATCGGAGAGGTCATATTGCTCCTGGACCAATCCTTTACCGAATGACCGACGTCCTACGATTAATCCTCTGTCCCAATCTTGTAAAGCACCGGCCATGATTTCACTTGCAGAAGCTGAATGTTCATCAATCAGGACCGCAATATCGTCAATGATAAACCGTACGGGTCCCTTGGTTTCATAGCTCTTTTTGACTGCGTGTTCACCTTCCGTATATACAAGTAGGGCGTTTCTTTTTTTAATTAATTGATTTAAAATACGAGTTGCTTCGGTTAGGTATCCTCCGGGATTTTGTCGGAGATCGATAACCAAATCTTCGATTTTATCTTGTTCGACCAAATCTGCCAAAGCGTCCATAAATTCATCATAGGTGGTCGCGGAGAAGCGATTGATTTTGATATAACCGGTTTTTTCATCCAGTTTCATGGCCGCATCGACACTATTAATAGGAATTTCGCCTCTTCTTATTTTGAAGTCCAAGGGCGTATCATCCCCCCTTCTGGCAATTTTGAGATTCACATCCGATCCTTCTTTTCCTCTAAGTAATTCGACAATATCATCCGTTTTCAATCCTTTGCCTGCAACAATGGAATCTTCGATTTGAATGATTCGGTCACCTGAAAGTAATCCGGCCTTTTTGGATGGGCCTTCGCCAACAACGGTTAAGATAAGAATGGTATCTTCAAAAAACTCGAATTCGATTCCTACACCAACGAATCGGCCTTCCATTTGTTCGTTTACGCTTTTCAAATCCTTCGCCGGGATATAACTGGAATG